>CALQJO020000004.1 GCA_943330915.2 Rhodoferax sp. OV413
ACTGGTTGGTGGCGGGGCGTTTAACATCGCTGCAACCGAGCGACCCATGGCACCGCTGATCCCCAAAGGTACTACGTGGATCAAGTCGGCGGTGGCCGGTTTTGACCCTGACAATAATCAGGTGGAGCTCGACGATGGCGTGCGCATTGGTTACGACCGTCTGATTGTGGCGCCGGGTTTAAAGCTGAACTGGGCCGGTGTTGAAGGTCTGACTGAGGCCTTGGGCAAAAACGGGGTGACCTCCAACTACCGTTTTGATCTGGCGCCTTACACCTGGAAGCTGGTGCAGGAACTCAAATCCGGCAAGGCAATTTTTACGCAGCCGCCCATGCCCATCAAGTGCGCGGGCGCACCGCAGAAGGCCATGTATTTGTCGTCTGATCATTGGAATCGTCAGGGGCTGATTGGCAAGATTGATGTGCATATGTATAACGCCGGTGGCGTGTTGTTTGGTGTTGCCGATTATGTACCGGCGCTGATGGAATACATCAAGAAGTACCACATTACGCTGAACTTCACCCATAACCTGGTCAAGATTGACGGCGACAGCAAAACGGCGTGGTTTGTGAAAACCAGTGCCGATGGCAGCAAGGAAACAGTCGAAACGCAGTTCGATATGATTCACGTCTGTCCGCCCCAGCAGGCGCCGGACTTTGTGCGCAGCAGCCCGCTGGCAGATGCTGCCGGTTGGGTTGATGTAGATCAGGCAACACTCAAGCACAAGAAATACAATAACATCTGGTCATTGGGTGATGTGATGAATGCGCCTAATGCCAAAACCATGGCGGCTGCGCGCAAACAGGCGCCGATTGTGGCGGTGAACATTCTGTCGGACATGGGCGTCATGACTGGCCTGGCGGAGTATGATGGCTACGGCTCCTGCCCGTTGACGGTCGAAAAAGGCAAAATTGTGCTGGCTGAATTTGGCTTTGGTGGCAAACTGCTGCACAGTTTTCCGGATTGGATCATCAACGGCAAAAAACCCACCCGCGCCGCCTGGATGTTAAAAAAAGACGTGCTGCCGTGGATGTACTGGAACGGCATGCTCAAAGGACGAGAGTGGATGGTGACCCCCACTACAAAGTGACGATGCCTCCGTCCCCATAGCCAAGAGAATATATATGACCACACCAAAATGGGTAACCGACGACCTCGCCGTCGCTGAACAAATCACCGCCGACGATGTCGACGCTCTGGCTGCTGCCGGCTTCAAGTCCATCATCTGCAATCGACCAGACGGTGAAAGTTACGGCCAGCCGCCGCGTCATGAAGTGGAGGCGGTTGCCGCAGAACATGACATCAGGTTCAGCTATATCCCGGTGATATCCGGCCAGCTGACCATGGAAGATATCGCCGCCATGAGTGCTGCGCTGGACGAGTTGCCCAAACCTATCCTGGCCTACTGCCGCAGTGGTACGCGCTCTATACAGCTGTGGGGCCTGGCATCCGGTGTAAAAGGCATGCCGCCGGAGGCCATTGTTGCGGCCGGCATCGCCGCGGGTTATGACCTTTCTGGTGTTGCGGGCTGGTTAGCCCAGCAACACTAAACCATTGTCCTCCATAAGCGACACACTCCGATGATAGGACTCACCCCCAAAGGTCTGCAGCGCTGGTTCCCGATTCTGCAATGGGGCCGGCAGTACCGCGGCCAACAGTTTGCCGACGATGTGCTGGCCGCTGTGATTGTGATGGTGATGCTGATACCTCAATCGTTGGCCTATGCCATGCTGGCGGGTTTGCCGCCGGAAATGGGTTTGTATGCCAGTGTTCTGCCACTGATCGCCTACACCGTGTTTGGGACTAGCCGTGCCTTGTCGGTCGGGCCGGTGGCGGTGATCTCACTGCTGACGGCGGCGGCCATCAGTCGCCTGGGGCTGACTGACACCGCTCAAATGATCAGTGCTGCGATGTTGCTGGCGCTGATGTCAGGTGTTTTTCTGCTACTGATGGGCATCTTGCGTCTTGGGTTTGTGGCCAACTTTCTGTCTCATCCGGTGATCGCCGGATTCATAACCGCTTCCGGCATTCTGATTGCGCTTGGGCAGGTGCCTGCGTTACTGGGAGTCCAGGGCGGTGGTCATACTCTGATTGAGCTGTTGCACTCCTTAGGGCTGAGTTTGCTGGAAACCTTAAATGCGCCCAATTGGCCCACCAAAGCGGTCGGTCTGATCACACTGCTGTATCTGTTCTGGTCGCGCAGCGCGCTGGCGCCGTTGTTGCGTAAAGCAGGCCTGTCAGAGCGTGGCTCGACCATGATGGCGCGCTTAAGCCCGATCCTGGCGGTGGTCGGCAGTGGTTTTGCGGCGTGGTATCTCGATCTGGGCGCTAAAGGCTTGGCCCTGGTGGGGACGGTGCCCGCCGGATTGCCCGGACTGACGGTGCCGGATGTCTCTTTCACCATGTTGCAGGCGTTGGCAGTGCCGGCAGTGATGATTGGCATATTGGGTTTTGTTGAGTCCGTGTCGGTGGCACAAGGGCTGGCGGCCAAAAAGCGCGAACGTATTCACCCGGATCAGGAATTGGTTGCGCTGGGCGGCGCCAACATTGCATCGTCATTTGCCGGTGGATTTCCGGTTGCTGGCGGCTTTTCCCGCTCGGTGGTGAATTTTGATGCGGGCGCGGCGACACCGGCGGCCGGCTTTTACGCGGCTGTGCTGATTGCATTGGCAACCTTTGTGTTGATGCCGATGCTGGCCTGGTTGCCGCGCGCCACGCTGGCGGCAACCATCATTGTGGCAGTCTGGTCACTGGTGGATTTCAGCATTCTGAAAAAGGCGTGGAATTACTCACGCGCCGATTTTCTGGCGGTATTGAGCACCATTGTGATGACACTGGCGATGGGGGTCGAAGCGGGTGTTGGCGCGGGCGTGTTGGTGTCCATTCTGGTGCATCTGTATAAAAGTTCACGCCCGCATGTGGCGATTGTCGGCGAGGTTCCCGGCACCGAACACTTCCGCAATGTGCAACGCCACCAAGTGGTTACTCATCCGCATATTCTGTCGCTGCGCGTGGATGAAAGCCTGTATTTTGCCAATACACGCTTTCTGGAAGATCTGGTTTATAAAGAAGTGTCCGAGCGAGCAGCGCTGAAACACATCATTCTGATGTGCAGCGCCGTGAATGAAATTGACCTGAGCGCACTGGAGTCACTCGAGGCCATCAACAGCCGCTTGGGGGATTTGGGCATCAAACTGCATCTGTCTGAAGTAAAAGGCCCGGTGATGGATGCACTCAGGCGCAGCCACTTTCTGCATGACATCACCGGCAAGGTGTACATGAGCCAGCATCAGGCAGTGACTGACATTCTGCTGGCTGAATAGTTTTGTCCTACAAACTGCTGCCGCCCGACAGGAAGTCGCGTTTGCCGAGCGCCACGCCGTTGTGTCGCAAAATGTTGTAGGCGGTTGCTGCATGGAAGTACAGATTGGGGAATACCCAGTGGTTCAGATACTGCAAGCCTTTGAATTCATATTCGCTGGGCCCGGCCTGAATGTTGATGTGCTTCTCTTCTGAGCCGTCGATCTGCGCGGGCGTTAATGTTTCCAGAAACACGATGGTTTTAGTGATGCGTGCCTGCAGTTCTTCGAAGGTGCTCTCGGTATCCTCAAATTTGGGATTGTCGACACTCGCCAGGCGCGCTCCGCCGCCTTTGACCATGTCACTGGCTATCTGAATCTGGCGCGAGAGGGGGAACATATCCGGTGCCAGTCGGCCATTGATCAGCACCGACGGGTCAATTTTTCTGCTCACAGCCGAGGCCTCAGCCTTTTCCAGAATGGCAGACAAGTTTTTTAACACGTGGATAAAAACGGGCACAGAGTTGTGGTACATGGACTGCGACATAAAAACCTCTATCAGTTGAAAAGTGCGCCACATGGCGCGGAAAAATCAAAAACGTTAATGGTGTGATACGTATCCGTGGAGCGAGGGAGCGCAGCTGAAGGCTTAGCGCTCAACCGCAATGGCCACGCCCTGTCCACCGCCGATGCACAGGGTGGCGATGCCTTTTTTGACATCACGCCGGATCATTTCGTGAATCAGTGTGACCAGCACACGGCAACCCGAGGCACCAATCGGGTGTCCTAAAGCAATAGCGCCGCCGTTGACATTGACCTTGTTCATGTCCCACTGCAGTTCTTTGGCGACGGCCAATGATTGCGCAGCAAATGCTTCGTTGGCCTCAATCAGATCCACCTCATCCAGTGCCCAGCCGGCCTTGGCCAATACTCGTCGGGTCGCCGATACCGGGCCGATGCCCATCATGGCGGGATCTACACCGGCGTTGGCCCAGGCCTTGATAGTGACCAAGGGTGTGAGACCAAGCGCGTCGGCGCGGGCCTTGCTGCACACAATCACCGCAGCAGCGCCGTCATTGAGACCCGAGGCATTGCCGGCAGTGACACTGCCACCGGCTTTAAACGCGGCCGGCAGTTTTGCCAGACCTTCCAGGGTGGTACCGGCGCGTGGGCCCTGATCTTGATCAAACAGCGTCACCAGGCCTTTTTTCTGGGGGATGCTGATGGGAATAATTTCACTGCTGAAACGCCCGGATGCCATGGCGGCCAGCGCTTTTTGCTGCGAGCTCAGTGCAAACGCATCTTGTTGCTCGCGGCTGAGCTGATATTTATCGACCAGATTTTCTGCCGTAATACCCATATGGTAATTGTTGAAGGCGTCCCACAAGCCGTCGTGCAGCATGGTATCAATTGCTTGCCAATGGCCCATTTTCTGGCCGCTGCGAGAATTGGGCAGCACATGGGCAGACAGGCTCATGTTCTCCATACCACCGGCAACAATCAGCTCTGCGTCGCCCGCGACAATCGCCTGTGCGGCCAGATGAACCGCTTTGAGTCCTGAGCCACAGACTTTATTAATGGTCATGGCGGGTGTTTCTATACCCAGACCTGCGCGGATGCTGGTTTGCCTGGCGGTATTCTGACCGCAACCGGCGGTCAGTACATGGCCCATAATGACTTCGTTAACGTCGCTGGGATTGATGCCGTGGCGCGCAATCAATGCCTTGATAATCTGACTGCCCAGTTCTGTTGCTGGGACAGCTGACAGCTCGCCCTGAAATGACCCAATGGCGCTGCGGCCGGCGGCAACAATGACAACTTCCTGCATAAAAACCTCGTTAACGATTAACGCGATGGTTAATCAACTGTTCAACAACAGATGGGTCGGCCAGTGTGCTGGTGTCCCCCAGGTGTTCAATTTCATTGGCGGCAATCTTGCGCAGAATACGACGCATGATTTTGCCGGAGCGGGTTTTGGGCAGGCCCGGTGCAAACTGGATAATCTCCGGTTTGGCAAACGCACCAATTTCATCAGCTACAAATTTGATTAACTCTTTGCGCAGTTCTTCGGATTCAGGGATGCCGGCCATCAGTGTGACATACGCATAAACGGCGTTGCCTTTGATGTCGTGCGGGTAACCCACTACCGCCGCTTCCGCGACTTTTGGGTGCAATACCAGCGCGCTTTCCAGCTCGGCCGTGCCAAGGCGGTGGCCGGATACGTTGATCACATCGTCCACGCGTCCAATGATCCAGTAATAACCGTCTTCATCACGACGTGCGCTGTCGCCGGTAAAGTAGTAACCCGGATAGGCTTTGAAATAGGTGTCCACACAGCGTTGATGGTCGCCAAACACGGTGCGGATCTGTGCTGGCCAACTGCCGGTAATCACCAGATTACCTTTGCCTGCGCCCTCAATGATCTTTCCGTGTGAGTCCAGCAACGCGGGTTTGACACCAAAAAATGGCAAAGAAGCCGAGCCTGGTTTCAGGTCGGTGACACCGGCCAGCGGGCTGATCATGGTGGAGCCGGTTTCTGTTTGCCACCAGGTATCCACAATGGGTCGGCGGTTTTCACCAACAACACGGTAGTACCACTCCCAGGCTTCCGGATTGATGGGTTCACCTACTGAACCCAGCAGCCGCAACGAAGCACGTGAGCTGGTGTTGACCAGATCGTCCCCGAGACTCATCAGCGCTCTGAGCGCAGTGGGTGCGGTATAAAAAATATTCACTTTATGTTTGTCGATCACCTGCCAGAAACGCGAGGCATCGGGATACGTTGGCACACCTTCAAATATGAGTGAGGTGGCACCATTGCACAGCGGGCCATACACAATATAGCTGTGGCCAGTTACCCAGCCGACGTCGGCGGTGCACCAGTACACTTCACCGTCACGGTAGTCGAATACATAACGATGGGTCATGGCAGCTTGCAGCAGATATCCAGCTGTGGTGTGCAACACCCCTTTGGGTTTGCCGGTAGAGCCGGAGGTGTACAAAATAAACAGCGGATCTTCGGCGTCCATGATTTCAGGTTCGCACACAGCACTGGCATGGGCCGCTGCCTCGTGATACCAGACGTCGCGGCCCGTGTGCCAGTCAATTAAATTGCCGGTATGTTGGACCACAATCACGCTGTGCACATTGGGGCATTGTGCCAGTGCTTTATCCACATTGGCTTTTAAGGGAATCAGCTTGCCGCCGCGGACACCCTGATCGGCGGTGATGACGGTCTGGCAGTCAGAGTCCTGAATGCGGTCACGAATAGCGTCAGGGGAAAAGCCGCCAAACACCACGGAGTGAATAGCGCCAATGCGCGCACACGCCAGCATGGCATAGGCGGCTTCCGGGATCATGGGCATGTAAATACACACCCGATCACCTTTTTGTACACCACGCTGCTTCAGGACGTTGGCAAGTCTGCTGACTGCCTCGTGTAACTCAGCATAGGTGATATGTTTGCTGTCGGCGGGATTGTCGCCTTCCCAGATAAACGCGGTCTGGGCGGCGCGCTGCGGCAAGTGACGGTCAATACAGTTCCAGCTGACGTTGAGTTTGGCGTCTTTAAACCAGGTCACTGAACCCTGGCCGAAGTCGCCTTCGTAGACTTTGCTGTACGGGGAAAAGAAGCTCAGATACTGATTGGCTTGCTCCCCCCAGAAGGACTCCGGGTCAGTAACGGAGTGCTCATACATGCGCTGGTAACCCGCCTGATCTATCAAGGTGTGCTGGCTGGTGAAGCCGCTGGCCGGGTAGATTTTATCGTGCGACATGTTGTGCTCCTTGTTGGTTATTAACGCTGGCCCGTCAGGTGGTGCGCGCGGTGCTACAGGTTGATTTCAATATTGTCGATCAGGCGTGTTGTACCCACATACGCGGCCGCCAGTATCACCAGGTGTTTGTCGTCAGCGCTGGCTGGCGCCAGTGTATCTGCCGTGCAGATTGAAAAATAATCTGGCCGGATCTGCCGGGACTCAAACACAGACCTCGCTGCCTGTTCCAGCGCAGCAAAATCACGCGTGCCGTTTTCTATCTGTGCTGCGGTGTTGCGCAGCGTCTGAATGATCGTCAGCGCCGTGTGTTTTTCCTCCGCGCTCAGATAGCCGTTTCGCGAACTCAAGGCCAGGCCGTTTTCATCGCGTTCGGTGTCCACACCGGTCAGTTGGATACCAAAACACAAATCGGCATTCATTTTGCGTATGACTTTAAACTGCTGGTAGTCCTTCAGGCCAAACACCGCATGGTCCGGTTGTACCAGATTAAACAGTTTGCTGACCACCGTGGCCACTCCATCAAAATGTCCGGGCCTGCTGGCACCGCAGTGCCGCGCTGAAACAGCGGGCACCGACACAACCGTGTGTTCATCCAGACCCAAGGGATACATCTCCTTGACGGAAGGCGCAAATAAAACAGCACAGCCCGCAGCGGTGAGTTTCTCGATATCAGCGTCAGGTGTGCGCGGATACTTGTCGAGATCTTCATGGCGGCCAAACTGCATGGGGTTCACAAAAATGCTGCTGACCACAATATCCGCAAGACCAACAGCCTTTTCGATCAGACGCACATGGCCACGGTGCAGGTTGCCCATCGTCGGCACCAGCGCAATGGATTTACCTGCGCGCCGATGGCTGTTTAACAGAAGGCGCAGTTCACTGGCCTGATGGCAAATTATCATGAGAGTTTTCCGTCGCGTATTTATCCGGTCGTTAATCGAAACAATGCTCTGGTGCGGGGAACTGACCCGTCCTGACGGCATCGGCATACGCTTTGATTGCGCCGGCGATACCCGTGTCCGATTCAGGCAAAAAGTTTTTAACAAATTTGGGTTTGATAGGTGATATCCCCAGCAGGTCATGCAACACCAGTACTTGTCCGGTGGTATGCGGGCCGGCGCCGATGCCGATCACCGGGATGTGCAGCGCCTCGGTAATGCGCTTGGCCAGCGCCGTGGGAACACACTCAAGTAACAAAATACTGGCGCCTGCTTCTTGCAGTAGCAAGGCTTCCTTGACCATGTTTTCCGCCTGAACAGGATCTCGTCCCTGCACCAGATAACCCCCGATGCGATTGATGGACTGAGGCGTCAGACCCATGTGCACACACACAGGAATGCCCCTTTCCGCCAGCAGCCGTGTTGAACTCTCCAGCCAGGCGCCACCTTCTAGCTTGACCATCTCAGCGCCGGCACGCATCAGTGCCGCAGCGTTTTCAAGCGTTTCAGTATCAGAGGAGTAACTCATAAAGGGCATGTCTGCCATCAGAAAGGCGCGTTTGTTGGCGCGTTTCACACATTGCACGTGATACACCATGTCCGCCATGGTCACCGGCAAAGTGCTGTCATGACCCTGTAGCACCATGCCTAGCGAATCGCCCACCAGAATAACGTCGATACCGGCCTCATTCAGCAGCCCGGAAAAACACGCATCATAGGCGGTCAGGCAGGAAAATTTTTGGCCGCTTGCCCGTATTTTATTAAGCGAGTTCAGGGTGATGTGCTGTTGTGCTGATTGTGTGCTCATGACAATTTCCTCCGGGCGGCAATCACAGCAAGGCCTGACTGGGATTGAAATAATGGATACCTTGTGGTGCCTGCAGGATACGATCAACCAGTTGCTGGTAGTGCTCATCGCGGCCAACAAGATCGATTTCGGTGCTGTTGACAATCAAGAGTGGTGACTTGTCGTAATAATGAAAAAACGACGTGTAGGCGTCGTTCAGTCTGTTGAGATAGTCCGCTTCGATGGCCTGCTCTGCAGGGATGCCACGCTTGTGTATGCGACTTAGCAAAACGTGGGTGGGCGCCTGCAGATAAATCACCAGATCAGGAACCGGTGCGTGTACGGTCAGATGCCGGTAAACGTTTTCATACAAACCAAATTCATCTGCGTCGAGATTCTGAAAGGCAAATAAACGGTCTTTGTCGATCAGGAAGTCTGCCACGCGCACGGGCTCAAACAGATCGTCCTGCTTCAGATCCTGCAACTGCTGCGCGCGTTGGAACAGGAAAAACAATTGAGTGGACAGCGCGTACTGTTTGGGATTGCGATAAAACCGTTCGAGAAAGGGATTTTCTTCAGGTTTTTCGAGAATAACGTCGTAATTGAACGTTTGTGCCAGGCGCTTGGCCAGGCTGGTCTTACCCACACCAATCGGGCCTTCCACCGCGATATAACGTGGTAATGGTTTACTCACTGGCCTGCTCCACCCTCGGTGCCGATGATGATCTGGGTTTTCGACGGCGTTTGCGCGGTGCTTTGATGTTGCTCAAGGCTTCGATCATGACTTCCTGCTCGGCGCGATCTGCCAGTTGGTATTGCGTCCACCAGTCACCGGCATTGTCCAGTTGCTCACCGGACTCTTCGCGCAACAATAGAAAATCGTAGGCTGCTCTGAAGCGTGGGTGTGCAATCACGCTTTCAACCTGTTTGCGACTTTGCGGTTGCATACGCCATTGTAATTCCCATATCTCGCGCATCACGGCGGTGAAGCGTTTAGGGATGGCGGTAAATCTCAGCTGCTCAAGAATCGTGTCAGTGGCCGCATCCTGCATGGCCGCTAACGGTGCAAGGCGAGCCTGGAACTGTTCACGCAAGATCGCCTGCATGGCTGGCCACAGCAAGGCCGCGTACAAAAAAGCCGGTGTCACGGATTTGCCGTCTGCCAAACGTTTGTCGGTGTTTTGCAGTGCCAGTTGTACCAGTCTGCTGTCGGTGGAGTTTTTATCGCCCAGGCAGCGTAGTGTGGGTTTGAACAGGTAATCGGCCACCTTGTAACGGCGCAGCAGTTCGAAGGTTGCTTCAGCTTGGCCGCCGGTAAACAGTTTCACTGTTTCATCAAACAGGCGCGCCGGGGAAATTGACTCCAACAGTATGGCCAGCCGCGCGATCGGGGCCTCCGTGTCTTTGTGAATTCGGAAATCCAGTTTGGCCGCCAAGCGGATGGCACGCAATATGCGAACAGGATCTTCTTTGTATCGGGTTTCCGGGTCACCGATCATACGGATCAGCCTGTCTTCGATGTCACTGAGTCCATTCACAAAATCCAGTAACCAGAAACCATTGGCCGTGTAATAAAGCGCGTTGACGGTAAAGTCTCGGCGTATGGCATCTTCATTGATGCTGCCATATACATTGTCGCGCAGGATCATACCGGTGCTTGAGTGTGCGGAATCCAGATCCCTGATGTGGCGTCGTGATTCGCCTTCCTCGACTTCGGTTTCGATTTCGTGATGGGCGCGGAAGGTAGTGACTTCGATGATTTCCTGGCCGAAGCGCACATGGGTGATCTTGAACCGCCGGCCGATAATGCGTGAGTTGCGGAACACCTCTCTGACATCTTCTGGCGTGGCATCCGTCGAGATATCAAAGTCCTTGGGGTGGCCGCCCAGTAACAGGTCACGGACTCCGCCACCAACCAGAAAAGCCTGAAACCCCGCTTCATTGAGGCGATAAAGCACTTTAAGCGCATTGGGGGAAATATCACGACGTGAAATGTTGTGATCTTCGCGGGCTACCACCTCAACGTTACTCAGATCCAGTTTGCGCAGCGCGGCGGGCAGTTCGCTGCGTCCATGCGCTGCGCCACGATTGCCTGTTCTGGCGGTCTGCGCGGAGGGCTGCTCAATACGGGTGTTCTGCGGGTTGCGTGGTGACCGGCGGTTTGGTTCTGCCGGCAATGGCTTCTGGCGTGGTTCTGCTTTTTTGGCGTCAGGTTTTTCAGCGACACCGCTGCTGCTCTGGCCGGACTTGCCAAAAAGCATTTTTACCAGCTTCTTAATCATCAGGTGTCTAGCTCAAGGTCACTTCTGTTGATGGACACAAGCTCAATTGGATACAGACATAACAGCTTGTTGTTGACGCAGACATGGTCAGCGACAGAGGCGGCAATAATACACTGAAGTATAGAATGTGTGCAGGGGAAATGCTCTGGGGGGTGACTTGACCCCCCCGCAAGGAAGGTATGTTTTATTGTTATTATTGTTTCTTTTTGTTCTTCTTAAGTAGGCACTCAAGTCAAGTGCGCCAGTTTATTCATCAGTACCAGCAGTTGTTATGCAATGCGCTTATGTTTATCTGCTAGCCCGATCTGATTATTTTTATTATTTTTCTGCACCAATATTGATGCTATTTTTTTTGTTATGCGTCGTTATTTTTATTATTTCTTTTTCTTATTGTACGGCGCATAAAGCATTTAGCGTGCCACAATTACAAAGCATATATATAACAACTAGATATGATTTTATGGGGTGGCCGAAAATCTGTGTTTGAGTAGCAAGTGTTACTAAAACACTCTCATCTGATGAGTAGATGGGTATCGGTAACAGTTTCAGGCGTGTTTCTTTTTGCGGGGCAGTCCAAATCGCTGGCGGCGCTCCCACAGGCATTTGCGGCTGATGCCCAGTTTTTTGGCCAACTGGGTTTCATTCATCTGGTCCTGATGTTCAAGGACAAACTTCTGGAAATAGTCTTCGAGAGACAGCTCTTCTGCAGCGTCAGTCTCATCCGCGCTGTGCTGATCGATCATGGATCGCTCGGTCAATGGCCGGATGGTGCGTTTATTACCCGTCAGGTCGATGGCCAGCAATTCTGCCCCGATTTCTTCGGATTCCGCCAATACCACAGCCCGTTCAATCGCGTTTTCCAGTTCGCGCACGTTCCCCGGCCATGGGTAGGTGGAAATCGCTTGTGTGGCATCATTGGTGAAATACAACAGCGGTGACTTGAGCCGTTTGCAGGTGCGCTCCAGAATGGCATCCGCGAGCTCAAGGATGTCGTTACCGCGTTCTTTCAGTGGCGGTAAGAGCAGCGTCATGACGTTAATGCGGTAATACAGATCTTCGCGGAAGTCACCATCAATCACCAGTTGCTTGAGATCGCGGTGGGTAGCAACCACCAGTCTCACATCAACCTTGCGTGATTGCACAGAACCCACTTTTCGTATTTCGCTTTCCTGCAGAACACGCAGCAGCCGAGCCTGAGCATCCAGTGGCAACTCGCCAATTTCATCCAGAAACAGCGTGCTGCTGTTTGCGGCTTCCACCAGCCCGGTCCGGTTGGCCGTTGCACCCGTGAAGGCGCCTTTTTCATGTCCGAATAGCTCGGATTCGATGAGATTTTCAGGAATAGCTGCACAGTTGACCGAAATCATTTCCGAGTCTTTGCGATCGCTTAACTGATGAATGGCACGCGCCACCAGTTCTTTACCGGTACCCGATTCACCATTAATCAGCACGGTTGAGCTGGTCTGTGCAACTTTGCGTATGCGACGGAACAATTCCATCATTTGCGGGCAGCTGCCGAGCATGCCAGGAACCGGCGGTTCCGGCGGTGGTTCTACAGATTTTGGGGCGACATTTTTGCCCGCATTGTCTTTGATGATGCGCTCGACGGTTTGCAGCATTTCGTCGTGCTCAAAGGGCTTGGGAATATAGTCCACAGCGCCTAGTTTCATGGAGTCGATGGCGGATCTTAAGCTGGAGTAACTGGTCATGATCAGCACCGGAGTGCGTGTTGCTTTGATCAGATCGGTGCCAGGGGCGCCCGGCAGTCGCAGATCGCTGATGACGATATTGAAGCTATTCTCGGCCAGGAGTGCGACGGCTTCCTTCACGGACCCGGCTTCACTGACAATATAGCCGTGGCGTTCAAGCAAGCGGCGCAATGCAGTGCGGATGACTGGTTCATCCTCGACAACCAGAACTTTGTAATGTGCAGTCATTCAATTACTCGATGTGCTGTTTGTTTGAGAACAGTCTGAAGAGGCTGGCTCAGCTTTTGTTTAGTGTCTCATCATAACAGGGAAAACTCAGTACTACTTTGGCGCCCGGGTTATGCCGCTTGGCAGTGGCATTCATTATATCAATATGTCCGCCGAGGTTTTCAACCAGGCTGTAGACCAGTGCCAGTCCAAGACCGGTACCTTCGCCGGGTTCCTTGGTGGTAAAAAACGGTTCGAACACCCGGTCACGAATGGCCTCCGGGATACCGCTGCCTTCATCGGAAACACTGATCTGTATCGATGCGGCGATACGTTCACAGTCAATACGAATGGTGCTTTCCACAGGGCTGGCGTCGCGCGCATTGTTGATCAGATTCACCAGCACCTGCAGTAGCTGCTGTGAGTCGCCGAGTATGCGGGCATTTGGCTCACAGTGCACATCAAAGTGCATGTGTTTGCCCTTCTTGTTAAGAGAGATCAGTGCAATTGCTTCATCAATACACGTTGCGACCAGCACAACTTCATGCCGCTGGTCAGCTTTGTTGTGGCTGCCGCTGTGTGCAAAATTGACCAGTGACTGCACTATGCGCGAGGTGCGGTCGGTCTGTTCAATGATCTGTTTTGCCATGCTGCGCAACTCGTCGTTGGAAGTTTCATCTCTGATATTCTGGGCCAGGCAGGCAATGCCGGTGATGGGATTACCAATCTCGTGAGCTACGCCGGCCGCAAGCCGGCCAATGGATGCCAGGCGCTCGCTGTGAGCCAGCTCTTCTTCCAGCAACTCGGTGTCTGTCAGATCTTCCAAAAGGACAATGATGCCATCCTGCTCAATACGCCGGCTGGTGGATTTTTCAATCACTGCTTTGTGCAGACTGATGTAACGTTTACCGCCGTTCACGTTGATTGTCAGTTTGTGCTGATGTGCCGTTTCACCGTGTAGAAACTGGTTCAAGAGTTTGTACCAGGGGTTGCCGATTTCACTCAGATGCATACCAACAGCTTCCTCGGTCGTGATGCCCGTCAGCGTCTCCATGGCATGATTCCACATAATGATCTGGTCGTCCGGGCCCAGAGAGCAGACACCCAGCGGAAGATCCATCAATATCTGCCGATGATAACGCCGCAGGTTATCCAGATCAGCGGCCATGCCTGACAAATTGCTTCGGTACGCTTCGATACGGCTTTCGATAGCCGTCACGTCTGCTGAGACGCTTTCCTTGGTGGAGGTAAATGGCAGAAATCTGTCAATCAAATCATGTGCGATTGCTGGCCCCAGCAATCCGGACAGATTTGCTTCCAGGCGACTGCGCAGCTGGCGCAGGGCCTGTGGCCGGCTGTCCTGTTTATCCATATTGAGATCACGAAGTGCCTGCATGACCTCTCGTGTAGCAGTGCGCTCCCCCAACGGTTTTGTCAGCTGGGCAATAAACTCCTGCGGTGAACTAGCTGTGAGTCCTGCACGTCGCTGGCGTCGGAGGTTGTCAACCGAGCAGATATCGGCAGATATCCGTTCCTCAGTTGAGCTGCGCGTCAACAGGGAAACCAGCATAAACAGCGCAATATTGCAGATCAGCGACAGCACAACAATTTCGCGGGTATTCATGTTACCCAAGGTAAAGAAATTGGTGCCTGATGCCACGGGCAGTACCAGAAAGACAAACCAGACGGCCGTTCCTGCGGCGAGGCCGGCCATGAATCCTTTCTTGTTACCTTTGGGCCAGTAAAGCAACGCAACAATTGCCGGCAGAAATTGCAGGCTGCCAATCAGACCAATATTACTGACTGCCCGGATACTCTGGTCGTCTGATGGCACGTAATAAAAGAGGAATCCGCCCCAGATCAATGCTGCGATCAATGCCCGGCGCTTCCACAACAACCAGCGATAGATATCCTGGCGCGCACTGGGTTGCCACACCGGCAGAATCAGGTGGTTCAGGCACATCGTGGACAGCGCCAGTGTTATCACAATAATCAGGCCACTGGCTGCAGACATGCCGCCGATAAAACCAATCAGGGTAAACAGCTCAGAATCATAGTATGCACCCAGAGTGACCGGATAATACTCCATGGGTGACAGCGCACCCGAGCGCAAACCTGCCCACAGGATAGGTAACACCGGCAGGCTTAACAGCAGAAAATACAGTGGTAGGCCCCAGCTGGCGACGCTGAGCGCGCGGGGGTGGTTGTTTTCATGGAAGGTCATATAAAACATCTGCGGGGTCGCGACGGCGGCGCTGAAAAAAACCAGTACCATGATCTGGAATGTCCCGGGAGGCGCAGGCTCTTTGATTCTGCGCAGCAGTTCCGGTTGTTCTCTGACCCATTGCTCCATGAGGTCAAAACTGCCGAAGCCCTTGTAGATAGCAAAAAAGCCCACAGCCAGCAGCGCCACCAATTTGACCAGGGACTCAAAAGCGATGGTCATGACCAGTCCTTCATGACGTTCTCTGCCGGAGCCTTTACCGGTTCCGAAAAAGATTGAAAATAGCGTAATCAACAGGCAAAACGTGATCGCCAGCGTTGTCTCTGAAGCGTCGGGTGACAGCAGGCTGACGGTGGTGGCAACCGCTTGAATCTGCAAGGACAACAGCGGCATCACCACCAGTAACATGACCAAGGTGGTCAGGGTGCCAGCCCATGGACTGCGATACCTGAAGGATAACAAGTCAGCCAAGGAGCTGAGTTGGTAAGTTTTGGTGAGATTCAGAATAGGCCGCAGTAACAACGGGGATAACAAAAACGCCATGGATATGCCAATAAAGGGCGCCAGATATCCATAACCATCACGGAATGCGTTGCCGGTTGCCGCGTAATACGACCACACGCTGGCAAACACACCCAGAGACAGCACGTAAACCACAGGATGTCTGACAACGCGTTCGGGTATCCAGCCACGCTCGGTAATGTAGGCAATCCCGAACAGAATAATCAGGTAACCCACACCCAGTGCGAATAATGTACTTAACTCAAAGGTCATCGACGTTTTGTTCCCGGAATGACCACGCGGCCAGGGCGATGACAACAAAACAAATCAGCAGAGGGCGATACCAGGCCCCATGGGTCTGCATTGACCATTCCACGCTGAGCAGGAACAGCAGGTAGCTGAAAACCAGAAAAATCAGGGTGGATGGCGGAATATACATACGTCTGAGGCCTAGCCTAGTTGATGTCCGACCGGGATATTAGCCAACTTGGGCACACGCTGTATATCCCAGCGTTCAATTGCCCGTTGCAGGAGGCTTTGAGGAGTTTCAGTGTGCGGTTTGCCGCTGAGGTCCTGCCCGAGAAAACGCAGTGCTTCTCTGAGGTAGACGCGGCTGTTAGAAGGCTCCAGAGCTTTGGCAAAGTGTTGTTTGCTTAGCTTTTGTCCCAGTGTGTTACAGGCGACCGGGATATGAGCGTAACGCGGTGTCTGATAGCCCAGAATTTGCTGCAAGGCAATTTGTCTTGGTGTGGAATCTATCAGGTCGTATCCGCGCACAACATCGGTTACTCCCTGCCAGCTATCATCCACCACTACGGCCAACTGGTAGGCAATCAGTCCATCGCGACGGCGCAGGACAACGTCTCCACATTGCGATGGCAAATTCTGTTGATAAATTCCCTGGATTCTATCCTTAAACTGGATGTTGGTATCGGGCAAGCGCAGCCGGATGGCAAAGTCGTCAGTGGGCGGGCTGGCGCGGTTACGGCATAAATTATCGTAAACGCCCTCATTGCTGCGGCTACGCTGCCTGGAGCAATCACAACCGTAGGTCAGGTTCTGATCATTCAAAAAGGCCAGACTATTGTGGTACTCAGTCAGCCGGTCGCTCTGGTAGATCACGTCGCCATCCCAATGCAAGGCAAATGCGTCCAGAGTCTCCAGTATCTGTTGTGCAGCACCCGCCGGTTCGCGGCTGGGATCAAGATCTTCCATGCGCAATAGCCAGCGGCCGTGGTGAGCGCGTGCATCCAGAAAAGACGCCAGTGCGCAGAGCAGGGAACCAAAATGTAAAGTGCCGGTAGGCGAGGGGGCAAAACGACCAACGTAGTCAGACTTCGCATCAGTCGATGATGGCTCACCCGGTTCCACAAGAGTGCTTTTACCGGGCGAGGACGGTCTCAAGGAGCGGGCCGCTGGCGACTCAGGCGCCCCACTGTTTTTCGCGGATTTCATCCAGTGTTTTGCAGTCTATGCACTTATCAGCTGTTGGACGAGCCTCGAGGCGGCGGATGCCAATTTCGATACCACAGGACTCGCAGTAGCCATAATCGTTCTGAACGATTTTCTCGATGGTCGAGTCTATTTTTTTAATCAGTTTGCGCTCACGGTCACGGGTACGTAATTCAAGGCTGAATTCCTCTTCCTGAGTCGCCCTGTCCGCGGGGTCTGGATAATTGGCAGCATCGTCCTGTAAATGGTGAACTGTGCGGTCAACTTCTTCCATGAGTTGGCTGCGCCAATCGCGCAGGATGGACTTGAAGTGGTCTCGCTGTCCTTCGCTCATATATTCCTCGCCCTTTTTTGGTGTGTAGGGCGTGAAAGTTTTTAACACGGACGATTGTTCTGCAGCAGATTGTTTTTTGGACATGGTTAACAAGGCCTCATACCCTATTAGACGCTTAACAGTAGCGCGATCCGGCACACTTGCCAACTGACTATTGGGCGGTCACGGATTTTGGCAAGCGCGGTAAGCTACCAGATTATTACCGCCCAGACCAGAAATAATGTTAAGGTCGCCCATCTTGCCCGGCAGCCGCCTGCTTATTCAGTGCTGGCAGTCAATCCACATACCATACCGCATAACTATGACAGAATTCAGACTCCCCCCCGCAAACAGAAACCGACTCGTCAATCCCTTCAGGGTCATGAACGTGATGGAGCGGGCGCGTCAGTTGCAGGCAAGCGGCAGGGATATCATTCACCTGGAGGTGGGGGAGCCGGATTTTCCCACTGCCCGACCCATCGCAGATGCCGGCATGTCGGCTTTGAGAGCAGGTAATACTGCGTACACCCCTGCAGCAGGATTGCCGGAGTTGCGTGAGTGCATCGCGGCGTTTTACCAGCAGCATCATGGTATAAACCTGAATCCGTCTCGTATTCTGGTGACCCCGGGGGCCAGCGGGGCATTGGTACTGCTGTCCAATTTGTTGCTCAATCCGGGCGACACCGTATTGATGCCTGACCCCGCCTATCCTTGTAATCGCAATTATGTTCACCTGGCCGGTGCCAGGGCTAGGCTGATTGCTCCGCAAACTGTCGGCGATGCAGCACCGGGCATCGTGCAGCTTGAGGCGGCGTATGATGAGACGGTGAAGGGTTTATGGCTGGCTTCTCCGGCAAACCCTACAGGTGCGGTTATTCCGCATACCCGCCTGATAGCATTGGGTCAGTGGTGTGACTCCCGTCAAGTGCATCTGATGGTTGATGAAATTTATCAAGGTCTGGATTTCAGTGCGCCCTCTACAGTCAGCCGTGCCATGGGCGATTTACCCAGCGCATTGGCTCTGGGTGGCAACACTATCGTGATCAACAGCTTTTCCAAATACTTTGGTATGACGGGGTGGCGTCTCGGCTGGATTGTTGTGCCGGAGTATCTGATCACCACCGCCAATATTCTTGCCCAGAATCTGTTTATCTCTGCGCCGACGATTTCGCAGATTGCGGCCTTGCGGGCGTTTGATGCAGATGTTGTTGAAATTCTCGAGCAGCGTCGCGCAGCATTTAGACAGCGCCGGGACTACCTGTCATCGGCACTAACATCGTTGGGATTTGAGCTGCCCTGGCAGCCACAGGGCGCCTTTTATTGTTATGCCGATATCAGCCGTTTCAGTGATGACTGTGAGCAGTTTTGCCACCGATTGCTGGAAGATCACGGTATCGCAGCAACGCCCGGCACAGACTTTGGTGATTATCAGGCGCGCCGGTTTGTGAGGTTTGCGTATACCAGTGCGCTGCCGCGGCTGGAATTGGCCATCGAGCGTATGGCCAAGGCATTAGCTTAAATCCTGCCAAGTTGTGCGACGCTAGACTCATCCACCATCATAAAACCATTGCCCATGACAAACGCAATGGCCCGCAGTGCTTTGCCGCGGCAGGGTCCCTGAATACATTGCCCACTTTCAATCACAAAGAGTGCGCCATGCGTGGCACATTGAATAAAGGTGCCGTCAGGATCAAGAAACTGATCTTCAAGCCATTCCAGTGGCGTGCCCAGATGAGGGCAGTAGTTGTAATACAGGTGCAATTGATTGTCCTTTTTCACTGCAAACAAGTGCTTGCCATTGAGCTCAAAGCCTTTAGCACGACCTTCCTCGATATCATTGAGGTGACAGAGTGTTTTCATTTCACGTTCATCCTTTTGCCTGCATGACCCCGGATTACGCCAATGCCTGGGCAAAATCTGCCAGCAAATCTTCGATGTCTTCGATGCCAACTGACAATCGGATCAAATTGTCACCAATACCCATAGAGGCCCTGCGCTCAGCCCCCATTTCGAAGAAGATGGTATGTGCCACCGGAATAGCCAGTGTACGGGTGTCTCCGAGGTTGCTGGAGGTGACAACGCAGCGCAGCTTGTTCAGAAAATCAAAACAATCAACATCATCAGCGAGCTCAATGCTCATGATGGCGCCCGGTTTTTTAAACAGACGTTTCGCACGGTCATATTGCGGATGAGTGCTCAGCCCCGGGAAAAACACGCGCTTGACATGAGGATGCGCCTGACAGAACTCAGCCAGCTGTTGTGCGTTCTGGCTGGCTCTGTCCATGCGCATAGGCAGAGTCTCTGAGCCTACCGCTAGATGATGAGCTGCTTCAGGACCCAGTGTTGCGCCAAAATCGCGCAAACCCTTTTTGCGCACTTGCGTGGTGCCCCACATGGCCGGGTCGCCTTGTTTATAAAGATCAAGAATATTTGGGAATTCTGTCCAATCGAAGAGGCCCGTGTCGGTCAACATGCCCCCCAGTGCATTGCCGTGCCCGCCGATATACTTGGTGAGCGAGTTGACGATAAAACTGGCGTGAACAGTTTTGGGCTGAAAAAGCCAGGGCGATGTCATGGTGTTATCTACAACATAAATCAGCTTGTGTTGCTTGCATAGTTCACCTATGCCCTCCAGATCAGCCACCTGAGTCACCGGATTGGCGATGGTTTCTGTAAAGACCAGCCGGGTGTTGTCCTGTATAACCGCGTTGACGTTTTCAGCGTTGGTGGTGTCAACAAAACTGACCTCAATGCCAAAATTCCGGAAGGTATTCATCAGGCTGTTGGTATTGCCAAACAGGAAGGCGCTGCAGACCACATGATCTCCGGCTCGAAGCAAGGCAAACAATGTTGAGCCGACCGCCGCCATACCAGTGGCAAATGCGGTGCTGGTCAGCCCACCTTCCATCCGGGTAATGCGGCTTTGTAGTGCGTTGACGGTTGGATTCTGCTGACGGCCATAGTTATATCCGGGCATTTTCCCCTGAAAGACCTTGGCAAGATCACGCGCATCATCGTAACTGTAGGCTACCGAGGTGTGAATTGCCTTGTGCAGGACGCCGTGTTCGGGTTTGTCGCGTCTGTCGTTGTGCAGATTGCCAGTGGTGAAGCCGTCTTTATCTGATTTACTCATGCCTATTCCGTTGCCATGCTCTCTGTGTGTAGAGCGGTATTATACAGTTGCAGTGCCTGCACCGCCTCGTTGATCTCCTGCAGCCTCTGAAGGTACTGAGTGCTGTCACGGGTGCCAAATTTCTCTATAAAGCTGGCCTCGTCAAGGCCGTCAGACTCCGTCAACGGAATCGGCATATAGGCGGTTTCCATTTCAGTTTGCATGAGCAGCCTCTGTATCAGCAAGGCGCTGTGCTGGTTGTAAGTAGAATACTCACCAAGCGCCACACCCGCTGCATTGGCAGTTATGTCACTGAAACTGAAACCAGTTCCGTAACGGGCATCATAAACTTCTTTGCTGTTGGACAGCACTTCCGCCATAGTCACTCCTGCAGAGGCTGCGATCGCTGCCGCACTGACAAAGTGTAGGGCAAGATCGTTTCGTTGATGCAGCATCACAACCATGGATGGTATTTCCGGCAAGGCTTCACTCGTTGATTCAGCATCGCGTTCCTCACCAATCAGCTGACGGATCGGCAGGTTGTTGACAAAAAATGACAAGGTCTGCAGTAGCGCCCGATTTTCCGCAATCGCATCACCACCGGGTAGCAAGGAGCGCTGATTGGCCAGTTCGAACAATTCCGGCAAAAAATTCTGCAGCGGCACCTGACGGCGTACCTCGTTAGCATCGATGGCGATTGCGGTAATCAGCTGGTGATAGGCTCGGATGCGCTGCTGGTCCTCCGGTGAGACAAAAATCTGCTGTGCTTGTGACCGCAGTTGAGACAACACGTTGGCTTGCCAGGCCAGGGTCAAATGCAGCTGGCTTCCCCCCAGACGGTAAGTGAGCACACTGTGACGTGCGGCAGCAAGTTCCTGACTGGCAACGCTGCCAGTGTCAAGTCGATAACCAGCGATGCGTTCAGCTGAGCGCATGACGAAGCGCGGAATTAACAGGCGTCCGGCGCGCAGCTCTATCAGTCTAGCGCGGCCTTGATCCTGCGCAAATTGCGCCTCCAGATTAAGGTAAAGTGTCAGTGGCCCCAGCGTCTGCGGGATGCTCATCAGCGCGGTTGCCTGATCGCCATCGATGTTGAATGACAGAGCCAGGTTCTGCAGTTGAGGCACATTTGACAAGGCAAACGCGGATAACAGGTTCAGCTGTTGGGCGTCAAGGCTGAGTTGGCGCTCATCCTGTTGCTGAAAACGTTCAGGGCTGTTGTCAACGATCAGCTGCTCAACATTGCGAAAGTCTTCGTCAGTCAGAACGCCGCGGTGAGGGGTGACAGGGTTGACGCTGAGAGTGAGTATTGCCAATACCAAAAACGCCATCGCCAGCACTAGCAATGGGCTGCACAATATCAGAATCTTGCGCTGGCGTTTGTTCATGATTACTGTGCCGAGTGCTGCATAGTTTGCCTGTCCGGGCCTGTCCCGGGTTGTAGAGTACGATGTCGACTGCCCGATTATACGGTATCCGCACAAGTGCGGTCAGTGCCGTTTTTTAGTAGGTTCTACCCGATCAGTGACGCCATTCGGGTCTGGTGCTGGTCACAGACCGTCAAGTCATTATAAAGTAGGCAACATAAAGTCATCAGACAGAACAGGAATACCATGGTCATTAATGCACATAAATCCCTAAAAGTGATGTCGCTGGCAGCTTTGCTGGGTTTGGCGGCGTGTGCCGGGCAACGTGGGGAACAGGAAGCACTGCTAGCGCAACAGGAGGCTGCGGCGCAGGCGGCAGCACTGGCTGAGCAGGCTGAGCTTGCCGACATGGCGCGTCTGGAAGCCGAGCGGAATGAACAAGCGGTGAGGGCGGAGCTCGAGCGAGTTCGCCTTGAAAACGAGGCCATGGCTGTTGCGCGTGCTGCTGCAGAACGTGAAGCTGAACAGCGAGCGCGGGAAGCTGCTCAATTGCAGCGTCAGCAGCAACAGACGGAAGTGGCCCGGTTGAAACAAGAGCAGCAAGGTCGAATTGCAGAACTGGAGCGACAACTGGCAGCCACTGAAGAGACAGCCAGCCGGCGCGAACAGGCCAATGCCCGGTTGATACAAGCGATCACTGCTGCTGAGGAGTTGCTGCAGATGCTGGCAAGTGAACAGCTGAAGTACAACGATGTTGATGCCGACGGCAATACCGTTGAGCCATTACAAAAGGCTTTGATTTCAGAACTGGAAGCGCGCAAAAACGCATTAGTCAGGGAAGCGCAGGCGCTGGGCAACTAGCCGGGAATGTTATTCCAGGGGCAGTCGCTCAAAGTGATACATCAACCACTGGTTATCAACCTGTTCGTTATTGTTCTCGGGATTGACCCAGGTTGTTCGGACAGAACGCACACACTGGTAAATACGGAAGGAGCGGGTGTTTTCAATGATCAGGCCGCGCACAGAGGGATTCAGTGTGTAGTTTGAAATTTCGACCAGTTTCCAATCGTCTTCCATCGTGCGCTTGACACACTCGTTACCGGCAAGGATATCTTTAAACGGCAGTTGCATCTCAGCCCATTTGCCGGGTTCAATCAGTAAATTCAGGCTTAACTCGGAATCTCCTACATTGCCTATTTCATCGCGGAACACGATGCTGCGCAGTTCAACGGGAGCATCACTCTGGTTTTGTGCAACCACACGCAGGCCGGCGTTACTGCTGAGATGCCAAGCGGCTGAATAAATCGCATACTTGACCGGATGATCGAATCCTTCTTGCGCTACAGTTAAAGGGTCGCTTGATTGCGCTGACGCTGCGCCGGAGCTTAAAGCGCCCAGAAAGCTCAGCATGAATGCTGTGTAAAGGCGAGGCTTTGCCGCCCCTGAAGATGCAGTCGGGGTCCGGAACAGGCGGCGTGACGCCAATAAATTTTTGACTATCATAAAATCTGACCAGAATAATGCAGAAACTGCAGGTGCAATAGAACACCGTTTCCGTCAATAGATCAAGCCTGAAATCACAGTGGAACTGTGTCAAATCGTGCCTCATACCATATCAAATACGGTATGCAGGCAAGCGCTGAATCAGCATAATGCAGCGTCAATTCTCAGAGGGATTTCCATGGATAACTTGTCCGGTATCAAACACGTCATTTGTGTAGCATCAGGAAAAGGTGGTGTAGGCAAGTCAACTACCGCACTTAATCTGGCCATTTCCTTGTCGCAGCTGGGATATAAAACCGGTCTGCTGGATGCAGATATCTATGGCCCCAGCCAACCTATGATGCTTGGAGTAGCTGCCGGCACGCGGCCAGAGATCGTAGACAAGCAGTACATGAAGCCGGTGATGGCGCATGGGCTGTCCAGCAATTCTATCGGTTACCTTGTGGATGCCAATACCGCAATGGCCTGGCGCGCGCCGATGATTGTTGGTGCGTTTAATCAGATGCTGAAGTTTACCCTGTGGGGTGATCTGGATTTTCTGATAGTTGATATGCCGCCAGGTACCGGCGATATTCAGCTCAGCCTCACACAGGCGCTCAGACTCTCAGGCTCAGTCATTGTGACAACACCGCAGGATATTGCGTTGCTGGACGCCCGCAAGGGGATAGAGATGTTTCGCAAGGTTAATGTCCCATTACTGGGGGTTGTGGAAAATATGGCTGTTCACATCTGCTCAAATTGTGGACATGCAGAAGCCATATTCGGCGAGGGTGGAGGCGAGAAGTTGGCGCAGGATTATAAGGTCACGGTGATTGGCTCTTTGCCTCTGGACCTGTCGATTCGCCAGCACACCGATGCCGGCACGCCCATACTGATTTCGCAGCCTGAAAGTGCAGTGGCTGCTGCCTATCATCAACTGGCCAGAAACATGCTGACCGAGCTGGATGCGTTGGCACAAACCAAGGTCCCAGGCCCGGTCATTCAGGTGTCAGATGATTAATGTCCCGGCAGGCGTATTTCTTCGACCATTTGCTGGATATAGCGCGGAGGAGCCGCGGTAAAGCGGCAGATGGTCAATGCAACGGCTGTATTGATCATTGTGCCAACGGTGCCAATACCTTCAGGTGATATTCCAAAAAGCCAGTGCGCCGGCGTGCTTAGTTCAGGCGCGATGAATTTGAAATAGATGATGTACAGCGCCGTAAAACTGAAACCGGCAACCATGCCCGCAATGGCGCCCTGTCGGTTCATGCGCTTGTAGAATATTCCCAATACGATGGCCGGGAAAAATGATGCGGCTGCCAGACCAAACGCAAATGCTACGACCTCTGCGACAAAGCCGGGCGGATTGATGCCAAAATAACCTGCCACCAGAATGGCAACAAAGATGGCAATTCGGGCGTAACGCAGTTCCTGCTTTTCAGTAATTTGCGGCATCAGGCTGCGCTTGAGTAAATCATGTGACACTGCTGTTGAGATCACCAGCAGCAATCCAGCGGCTGTTGATAATGCAGCAGCCAGCGCGCCGGCAGCCACCAGTGCAACAACCCAGTCAGGAAGACCCGCAATCTCCGGGTTGGCCAGTACCATGATGTCACGGTTGACGGTCAGCTCGTTGACGGCCGGATCAGCCAGATACTGCACACGTCCATCTCCGTTACGATCCTCAAAACTGATCAGCCGGGTATCCTCCCAGGTGCGGAACCACTCAGGCAATTCCTCATAGACGGCGTTGTTGACAGTATTCATTAGGTTGGTTTTGGCAAATGCCGCTACCGCTGGCGCAGTCGTATAAAGCACACCGATAAACAACAGCGCATAAGCCGCCGATACGCGCGCAGCGCGGACGCTGGGCACTGTAAAAAACCGGATAATCACATGCGGCAGGCCGGCGGTGCCAAACATCAGCGCAGCCGTGATAAAAAATACGTCCTGAGTGCTGCGCTGCCCTTCAGTGTAAGGCGCAAAGCCAAGTTCTACACTGAGATTGTCGAGCCGGTCCAGCAGGTAACCGCCGCCATACTCAGGTGTCAGCTCTGAACCAAAACCGATCTGCGGAATCGCGTTACCGGTCATCATGATTGAGATAAAAATAGCAGGAACCATGTAGGCGAAAATCAGCACGCAGTACTGTGCTACCTGTGTGTACGTTATGCCCTTCATGCCGCCCAGAACCGCATAGAAAAACACAACGGTCATACCGATAATCACACCGGTTGTGATATCCACCTCGAGGAAGCGTGAAAACACGATACCTGCCCCCTGCATTTGCCCACAGACATAGACAAACGAGATGGAGATGGCGCAGAAAATTGCCACCAGGCGCGCACTACGCGAATAATAACGGTCACCGATAAAATCCGGCACCGTGAATTTACCGAATTTGCGCAGATAGGGCGCCAGTAGCAACGCCAGCAGCACGTATCCACCCGTCCAGCCCATCAGGTAAAAAGTGCCATCTCTGCCCAGAAACGAAATGAGTCCAGCCATTGATATAAACGAGGCTGCCGACATCCAGTCTGCCGCTGTTGCCATGCCATTTGTTACCGGATGCACACCGCCGCCTGCAACATAAAATTCGTGTGTTGAGCCAGCGCGAGTCCAGACTGCAATCGCGATGTACAGGCCAAACGATAGCCCGATAAACAGATAGGTCCACAGTTGCACACTACTCATGACTGCGAGTCCTCATCAGATGCGGATTGGCTATCGGCTGCTTTGAAATTGGCGGCTTTGGTGTTGGCCTTGTAACGCGAATCAAGTTTATCCATCCAGAACACGTAGACAATGATCAGCACCATAAACACGTAGATGGAGCCCTGCTGTGCAATCCAGAAGCCGAGTTTGAAGCCGGCGAAGCGAAAGTTATCAAGGAAGTCGGCTAATAAAATGCCGCAGACAAAAGAAACAAAGAACCAGATGCTCAGCAAGGTCGTCAGAATTCGGACGTTTGCTTTCCAGTAGGCTCGGGCGTGTTCGTCGCGCATTCGTTACCCTCGGTTTTTATTATGGTTTTCTGACGTGCCAAGGATGGTAGCACTAAAAAATGTGAGTGCCTAGCTTGCATACAGGTCGCTTTCAGACGGTCAAAGCCTTCCCCATTTCTGCCAGTGGCTGCACCAGTCTGCCCATTCGGGTTGCTCGCTCATTTGAAGCGTTGCCATCAAGTCCGCGTTTGTAAACACCTTGCAGAATGGCGGCCAGTCTGAAAAAACTGAATGCCAGATAAAATGACCAGTTTCCGGGGGCGGTTACGCCACGCACCTCGCAGTAGTGGGCGATCAGTGCTGATTCAGCAGGAATACCCAGTGCCCTGATATCGTCATCACGCAGGCCCTTGATTTCACCGTGACGAGGCAAGCGCAAGGCCATCAGATAGTAGGCAAGATCAGCCATCGGGTGGCCCAGCGTGGCCAACTCCCAGTCGAGCACCGCGCGAATTTCAGATTTTCCGCTGTTAAAAATGACGTTATCCAGCCGGTAGTCACCATGGATGATGCAACTTTCGCCATCATCTTCGGGCAAATTGTCATTCAGCCACTGAATCAACTGATTCATTTCAGGAATGACGTCTGTTGCGGAGGCTTGGTACTGAGCGCTCCAGCGCGACAATTGGCGTGCGTAATAATTGCCTGGTTTGCCGAAGTCCGACAACCCGAGTGCCTTGTAGTCAACCTTGTGTAATTGTGCCAAGGTGCCGACAAGAGCAAAGTAATAATCAGCCCGACAATTGTGGTTTGTTTCTGGCAATGCAGGATCCCAGAAGATATCGCCTGGCTCATAGCTCATCAGATAAAACATACTGCCAATTACCGAGTCGTCAGCGCATAACGCAATGGCCTCGGGCACCGGCACGGCGCTGTCTTGCAATGCTTTGATCAGCCGGTATTCCCTGTCCACAGCGTGTGCTGATGCCAGCAGTTCGCCGGCCGGTTTCCGGCGCAGCACTACTGACCTGTGACTGCACTCCAGCAGAAAACTGGGGTTGGACTGGCCTGCTGCGAATTTACGCATGCTGATTGCCTTACCCAGTTGTGGCGCATGGCCAGCGATCCACTGCGTGAGTGCCTTTAACATTGTTTGATCAGCGCCTGTGTTCATACGCGTAAAGTCCTTTTGCTTTCCTTGTTGTGTCAGGTGTAGGTCAGCGCGTGCAAACGGCCTTTCTTTTGCAGGTGCGGCTGGCTGTTAAAGGCCGCCAACTGGAAACCGCGCTGATTAAAGAACAGGTGATGAATGCCGGTGTTGCGCGTCTGCATATTGAGGTTGATCAGTGTTTCTACACTGCAATCAAGAATCTGGCTGAGGGCCATGGCCATCGCACCGCCGGAGCTGACCACCAGCACGTTATGATCCGCCTCATGAGCACACAATGCTTGCATGGCGCCGGAGACCCGCTGGTGAAATTCAGACCAGTTCTCCAGTGCGGGCTGTTCTTCCGGTTTTTCGGCGCTCAGCTCAACGCTGCGTACATAGAGCTCGTCCTGCGACCAGGCGTGTATGGCTTTTCTCAGCATCTGGAAGAACAACCGACCCCCATCACGTGTATCCGGTATGTCGATGCCGCAGCTGTGACAATACACTCTGACCAAGGTATGAAAATCAAACTCATTAAACCCTGCGTCTGTCGCAACAGGCAGTGATTGACCGCTGGCCTGCAGAATACTTGCAGCCGTCTGCTGTTGTCTTGCCAACGAGCCGGTCACTACGCGGCTGAACTGAATGTCCAGTTCGGCAAAGTGTTCACCCAACCATGCAGACTGCTGGTATCCCAGCGCTGAGAGCTGGTCGTAATTTGCAGCCCCAAATGAAGCTTGTCCGTGTCTGACCAAAAACAACTGACTCATTAACTAAAACCCTTTGACACTCGCCAACTTTTTGCCACCACTAACCGCCCTGATGAGACCGGTGTTATAGATTAGCCTTATGTTGAATTTTGATTATCATTCATGATACGAAAACATCTGAAAAACATGGCGAGGCGACTTTTCTGAAAAAACTGGATCTTAATCTGTTTCTGGTCTTCGATACCATCTACACGGAGCGCAATCTTACCCAGGCCGCCAAGTCGCTGGCGATTACGCAGCCAGCGGTCAGTAACGCATTGAGCAGACTGCGACGCATGTTTAATGATGAGTTGTTTGTCAGAACCTCAAAAGGCATGTTGCCAACACCCATTGCAGACGGTATTGCGCAGAATATTTCCGCAGCGTTGGGAATGTTAAATGCCAGCGTGCTTGAGCGTGAGGAATTCAGTCCTGCCTCTGCGCAGCGCACCTACCATTTCAGCATGGCAGATCTTGCTGAGGCACTTATTCTGCCGCGTTTGTTTCCTTACTTTGAGCAACAGGCGCCGCACCTGGCGTTACAGAGTTACTACACAAAGCGCCATGAACTGGTCAGGCATTTGTCTCGGGGTGAGCTGGATTTTGCCATCGATGTACCTTTGATCGAGGATACACAGGTTTCGCACGAGTCATTGATACGTGACGATTATGTCTGCGCCATGCGCCCGGATCATCCTTTGGCGAGTGATCCTTTGACGCTGGATTCTTATCTGGCGATGAGACATATTCATGTTTCCAGCCGTCGTAAAGGCTTGGGGCAGGTCGACATGTCTTTGTTGAAAGTGCAGGGTGAGCGTCGAATTCAGCTCAGAGTACAGCATTACCGCGTTGCAGCTGAGGTGGTCAGTGGAACAGATCTGGTGCTGACGGCACCCAGATTTCTCGCCTCACAATATTCCCTGAGCCTGCGGCCATTGCCTTTTGAAGTCCCGCCACTGGATCTGCATTTGTATTGGCATCGTCAGTCTGACAGCGATCCGTCACACCGTTGGCTGAGAGAGAGTCTGCTGACACTGTTCCGGCAGTGATCAGCGTAACCCTTGCCGGGTAATCGCAGGTCAGGTAACCATGGCTAAGGCATGCAGCTCTTCACATAATCGAAGATACGCCTGCGAGCGGCTCTGGCCTGTTCATTATCAGCGGAAAACTCATCATCTGTGGATTCCTTAACCGACAGTTGCTGGAAGCGGCGCAGTAGTTGTCTGAGTTCCTGGCGCTCAGCGAGCGGAAAGGCATCAACAAAAGCTTCAATATCGTTGGTATCGCCTTGGCTAAGTTGTTCGCCCCAGCGTTCAATATCCTGGCTGCGGCGTACCTGTTGTCGATCTGGAGTATGCAGTTTCTCGAGTGCCGCACGAATCAGTTCATGGTCACTTGCGCGCATGAGTTTGCCAATATACTGGAGCTGTCGACGACGGGCTTCATGTCGTGGCGGAATGCGCTGGTACTCGCGCAGTGCCGCCAGCAGCGGTTCTGAGACTTCAATCTGTTCCAGTTGCTTTTTGTTCAGACTCAGCAGTTCCTCACCCATTTTCTGCAGTTCAGTGCTGTTCTTTTTACGTCGGGTCTTGCTGATGTCCTCGCCAGAAGAAGGTTCTGCTTCTTCATAAAGTGCATCTGTAGGGTTTTTCATAGCAGTTGTCGAGATTTACTCGCCTTCGTCAAATCGGTTGTTTACCAGAAACTGGATAGCGTCCAGTGCATATTGTTCGTCCTCACCGTCAACAACAATCCTCAGTGTGGTTCCGTTGCCTGCTGCCAGCATCATCAATGACAGAATGCTGCGGCCATCCACCAATTTTTCATTGCCAATTTTTACAGAGCTCTGGAATTGTGCGGCTACGCCCACTAGCTTTGAGGCCGCTCGCGCGTGGAGTCCTGCCTTGTTACAGATGGTAATTCTGGATTCGATCACGATTTTTTAAGTGCCTCTGGCCGGCTCAGTTCACGATGTAACACCTGAACATTGGAAATTTGCCCTGAGAAAAGCTGCTTGAGTTGCTCACACAGGAAAACAGAGCGGTGCTGCCCGCCCGTACAACCAATAGCCACAGTCATGTAACTGCGGTTGCTGGCTTCGAACCGTGGCAACCACTTGGCAAGAAAATCAGCAATATCAGTTTGCATTGCCTTGGCGTCGTCTTGTGCTACCAAAAAATCGATAACAGCCTGATCAAGGCCGGTCAGCGACTTAAGATTGTCATCCCAGTAAGGGTTAGGTAGGCAGCGCGCATCAAAAACAAAGTCCGCATCAACCGGCACGCCATTTTTGAAGCCAAATGACTCGAACATAAGTGCCAGGGAAGAGTCTTTCTTTTCCACCACGCGACTGCGGACAATCTCTCGCAACTGGTGCACGGACAAGGCGCTTGTATCTATCGACAACCCTGCCAGCGCGGCAATGGGCTCCAGAAGCTCGCGCTCTCGATTGATCGCTTCGCGCAGACCAATATTCTCGGTGGTGAGCGGATGTTTGCGACGGCTTTCACTGAAGCGTTTAATCAATGTCGGGCCGCTGGCATCCAGAAAAATGATTTCTGTGTGCAAAGAGGAGTGCTGAAGGTCAGCAATAATACTGGGCACTTTTTTGAGGTCGTCCGGCAAATTGCGTGCGTCAATACTCACAGCCACTCTGGGCAGTGCCGGTTCTTCACGAGAGATACGTGCCACAAACGCAGGCAAGAGACTGGCCGGAAGATTGTCGATGCAATAATAACCATGGTCTTCCAGCATGTTCAGTGCGGTACTTTTGCCCGAGCCGGAGCGGCCACTGATTATTAGGAGTCTCACCAGGTATTATCCGTATTAGTTGTTAGCTTTTTCATCAAAGTAAATGGCCGTGCGATAAAGTTCATCGTCACTCTTGCAGGCACGCAGTGCCTGGCAGAAAGCTTCCTGATGGAAGAGCCTTGCCAGAGCGCCAAGTACCTTAAGATGTTCTGTAGTTTCTTCAGCCGGCACAATCAATACAAACAGCAAATCCACTTGTTGAGAATCGATGGCATCAAAATCGATACCCTCGTTTAAAGTGATCAGCGCTCCGGTTGTCTGGTGGCAATCGGCAACTCTGCAGTGCGGAATGCCTATGCCGTTTCCAATCCCCGTGCTGCCCAGTTGTTCCCTGGCCAGCAGCGCAGTATAGATCGCATCAGCGCTTATGCCGGGTGTAGTTTTGGAAATATGTTCGCTGACAGTCGTCAGAAACCGCTTTTTGCTGACGCCCGGCAGATTACACAGTGTCCGTTCCGGCGCGAGAATGCTGCTCAGTTGCATGGGGTTATCCCGTCTTGTAGTGCTTGTTATTCTAGGACCTGAGGCTGACGCTGGCAATCAAGCCAGGCCTTTCAGACCAGTCGTTTCCGTTCGTTGGATGGCGGGATATTCAGCGATTCGCGATATTTTGCTATGGTACGGCGCGCAACGTTGATCCCTTGTTCATCCAGTAACTCAGCAATACGGCTGTCGCTGAGAGGTTTTTTGGTGTTTTCTGCAGTCACCAGCTTTTTGATTAACGCCCTGATCGCCGTTGATGAGCATTCACCACCGGCACTGGTACTGACATGGCTTGAGAAAAAATACTTCAGTTCAAAGATTCCACGCGGTGTGTGCATGTACTTTTGTGTTGTCACCCGCGAAATCGTTGATTCATGCATTTCAACGGCTTCGGCAATATCATGCAGCACCAGGGGTTTCATGGCCTCTTCGCCGTACTCCAGAAAACCTTGCTGATGCTCAACAATGCGACTTGCTACTTTCAGCAAAGTTTCATTGCGGCTTTGAAGGCTCTTCAGAAACCAGCGCGCTTCCTGCAGATTATCCCTGAGATAGTTATTGTCAGTGCTGTTCTCGGAGCGTTTTACAAGTGCAGCATAATCTGGGTTTATGCGCAGCCGCGGCGCAATGTCGGGATTCAATTCTACCCGCCAGCGCCCGTTACGCTGATCTTTCATGACAAAAACATCCGGTACGATGTAGGTCGTGGACGTCGGCGCGATATCAGCGCCGGGCCTCGGGTTGAGTTTTTCGATGATGCTGATAGCGTCACGCAGGTCGTGCTCTTTGATACGCGCCAGGCGGATAATCTGCGCGTAGTCACGATTACCCAGCAGGTTAAGATAGTCCTTTACCAGTATGCGGGCATTTTTGACGGCGCTGGTGCACAACTCTGGCGAAATTTGATTCAGTTGAATCATCAGGCACTCGGACAGATCCCGATAAGCGACTCCAACCGGATCAAATTGCTGGATCCTGTGAAGTACCGCAACCACTTCATCTTCATCAATGTCCAGATGTTCCTGAAGGCCTTCTACAATGGATTCCAGACTTGCAGAAAGTCTGCCATCAGAATCCACGGCATCTATAATCGCCATCGCAATCAGGCGATCGGTATCGGACATGTTGGTCAGGTTCAACTGCCAGTTGAGGTGATCCTGAAGTGTTTCGGACGCCGAGTCACGCGATTCAAAATCGCTGTCTGAATCTTGTGACGGGCTGCCTGTAGAGTAAGAATTCTGGTAAACGTCATCCCAGTTGGTGTCCACAGGTAGCTGCTCAGGGATGCTTTCGTCCCAGCTTGCACTGTCTTCTGAGTTTTCATAGGAATTATCAGTAGAAGGCAGTTCCCGATAGAGTTCTTGAGCGTGCTCGTAGTCGGGCTGATCGGTTTCTTGGGTAGTGCTGACGGGTTTCTCAAAAAACTCACCGCCTTCACTGTCGAAATCAGCATCCTCACTGCTGCCACTTTCAAAACTTTCGTCCACTTCCAGCATCGGATTGGACTCAAGTGCCTGGTGGATCTCTTGTTGCAGATCCAGTGTAGACAGCTGCAGTAGCCGGATTGCCTGCTGCAGCTGTGGCGTCATGGTCAGTTGCTGACCCAGCTTTAGCTGTAGCGAGATTTTCATAGCGGACTATCGATCATGTTGTCGTGAATTCTTTGTTGAGCCACGTGTGGACTGGCGAACTACTAGCAATCATCATGCCGATCTTCATAATTTTTTGCAACATCAAAAAATCAGGCAGAATTTGTCTAGATATGGAAGTTTTTACCCAGGTAAACTTCACGCACTTTCTGGTTGGCGAGTATTTGCTCAGAGGTGCCTTCCGCGATGATGCCGCCTTCACTGACAATGTAGGCCTTCTCGCAGATATCCAGTGTTTCACGGACGTTGTGGTCGGTCAGCAGCACGCCAATGCCGCGCGCGCTGAGATGTTGGATGATAGATTTGATATCGCTGACCGAGATTGGATCTACGCCCGCAAAGGGTTCGTCCAGCAGAATAAAATGCGGATCATTAGCAAGGGCGCGCGCAATCTCTGTGCGTCTACGTTCGCCTCCTGACAGGCTCATACCTTTATTGCTGCGGATATGGTTTATGTGAAACTCTGTCAGCAGACTTTCCATTTTCTGTTTGCGTTGAGTGCGATCCAGATCTTTGCGAGTCTGCAGTATCGCCATGATGTTGTCTTCAACACTAAGATTGCGGAAGATTGATGAGTCCTGAGGTAAGTAGCCGATTCCCAGCCTTGCGCGCGCATAGATGGGCAAGTGGGTCATATCGATGTCATTAACCAGAATTTGACCGCCGTCCGCGTTGACCAGCCCGACAATCATATAAAAACAGGTGGTTTTGCCGGCCCCGTTAGGACCTAGCAGTCCAACTATCTGCCCACTGTTGACGGTCAGAGAGACGTCTCTGACAACCTGCCTGCCCTTGTAGCTTTTTGCCAGATGATGTGCGTGAAGAGTGTCCATCATTGAGCGGCATCTGCTGATGACTCCGCAGCTGCTGGCGGGGCAAAAACGCCAACACAGGGGCCGGGTGAATCAGTAGCGCCGGTTTCTACAATGTGTTTTATCTCAACACATTCCAGCGTTGTGCGGCCACGGGCGAAATTGGCCTCGCCCACAAATTCGACAACGGACAACAGCTGTTCGCTGCCGCTGTCTGCAGAAGGCGCCTGGTTGTAGTAAATAATCTGGAGGCTGCTGCCATTTATCACTTCGGTACTGATCTCTGCCTGGCGGACAAACCGCGCCGGCGAGCCTTCAACGACGACCCTGATCAGATCCCCTGTCACCGTGTCCCGTTCCAGCCGGGCGGTATCGCCCACAATGGTCACGAGGCCTTGCTGAATACGGACATTGACGCGAAAAGTAGTGATTTGTGTGTTGCCAACCGTTTCGATACTGCCCCCGCCATCGGTGTTGACAATCAGCTCTTCGGTGACGTCAGTGAGCGCTGCCGCAAATACGCCAGAAGGTACAAATACTGTCAGAAGTACGCTGAGTATGATCGGTCGCCAAGGCCTGTATGTTTGTTTTTCAGTCACGTGCACGGTAGTAGCGGCCTTGGATTTCTGAATTGAAGTTAAGCAGGTTTGACGTCAGATCAGCAAACATACCGTTAGCGGTCAAATTAATACCATTGCCGACAACCTCCACCGGGGCACTGGTGAACAGTGTCTGTGTGGGTGGTTCGATAGTCATACTACTGGTGGTCAGCCGAATCAGATTATCTGCGGAGGGTTGATGCAACACCTCAACGTTATCTTCCAGATCCAGCAAGAGGATGTCCCCCCCCGTCGAGGCCCGAATTTTGCCTGAAGCGGCCGATATATTCCAGCGCTCACTCAGTCCGTCAAACATCTGCAGTTGCGGCTGGTCCAGTTCGGTCAGCTGGTTAGGAAACTGTCGTTGCTCACTGGCATTCAACGTATATGCCTGTAATCCATTTTCCGCGTAAATGACGCTGCTGATACCTCTGCCAAACCCTTCATACTGCTCCTGTACAGGCAGTTGCTGCGCCAGGTTTGCTGTTTCAGAGATGATATTTTCTTCCTGCCCGGTAAGCAGCCAGATAGTCAGCGCCGCAGGGCCCAGCGCGAGAAACCAGCGTCTGTTTGGCACTCTGACCTGCACTAGCGGGTACTCCCTTCATCAACATACGCAGACAAAGCTGATTGATAACGTTGCTGGCTGATCAACAGAAAGTCGCACAGGTCGCGCACAGCGCCTTGGCCGCCGCGCCGGGTGGTGCTCGCATGGGCATGGCGGTGAACCTCATGATGTGCATCAGGAACAGCGACCGGCAGACCAATATGCCGCATCACCAGCAGGTCTGGAAGATCATCGCCGAGATAGGCAATTTCATGAAGCTGGAACGGCTGTTCAGAGAGTATTTCCTGCATTGCCTGGAATTTGTCCTCGCGGCCCTGGGCTATCAACGTAATTCCCAATGCCTGTGCACGCAGGCTCAGGGCAGCAGATTTGCGCCCACTGATGATGCCAACGCGAATGCCTTGTTGTTGCAGCGACTTGATGCCTTGGCCATCAAGGGTATTAAACGCCTTGAGAAACTCGCCATGCTCGCCAAAATACAGCTGACCGTCTGTCAGCACGCCGTCCACATCCAGCAGCAGCAAACGTATGTTGGCTGCCGCTTGTTTAACAAGCGCAGGGTGTTGGTAAAACCTCAGAGGCTCAAAGTTCTCGATGGTGTGCATCATATTGTCAGATCACATTGGCCTGCAGCAGGTCGTGCATGCGGATGATTCCGCTCAGCTGGTCATTGGCGTCAACAACCACCAGCGTGTAGATGCGATTTTCTTCCATCAATCTCGCCGCTTCGGTCGCTAGTGCGCTCTCCCTGATGGTTTTACTGTTTATTGACATTACCTGATTTATCCGAGTCTCCATGATGTTGCAGCCAGCGTCCAGCGCACGACGCAGATCGCCATCAGTAAAAACGCCTGCCAAAGAACCGTCGTTGCCCAGCACGGTAGTCATTCCGAGGCCCTTGCTACTGATTTCATAGAGAGCATCTTTCAGCAGTATATTTGAATTCACCCGCGGCACTTGCTGGTCGCTGTGCATGATGTCTTTGATCTTGAGTAACAGACGACGACCCAGACGTCCGCCCGGATGTGAAAAGGCAAAATCTTCGTGAGTGAAGCCTTTGGCCTCCAGCATGGCCATTGCAAGCGCATCACCAAGTACCAGCGCGACAGTGGTGCTGGCCGTTGGTGCCTGGCCCAGCGGGCAGGCTTCCTCCAGCACACTGGCGTTAATGTGAGCATCAGCACTGCGCGCCAACAGCGAATCCGCGTTCCCGGTCATACAAATCAGCGGAACACCTTTACGCTTGAAAAGTGGAAGGATAGTCAGCAGTTCCTCAGTTGTGCCAGAGTTTGACAGCGCAAGGACAACATCTTTGTTGGTGATCATGCCCAGATCACCATGACTGGCTTCGGCGGGATGAACAAAAACAGCAGGGCTGCCTGTGCTGGACAACGTTGCAGCAATTTTGCGGGCGATATGACCGGATTTACCCATGCCTGTGACAATAATCCGGCTTTCACAGGCAAGCATCAGTTCACAGGCCTTGACGAAACTGCTGTCGATGCGACCGCTCAAGGCGCCGATTGCATCGTATTCAATCCGAATAGTGCGCTGCGCGCTCGCAATAAGTTGCTGCGTTCTGTCCATACCCTGATTATCCTGCCAGTGCCGGCAACGTTGGCTGAGACGCTATTATGCCCAAGCGGCACGCGCTGCGCAGCATAAAATATAAACCGACTCTGGCTTGTCGGGTAATCTACTTGAATTCAGCCAGCATTCATCTGAAAAAGGTCATACTTGAGACTGCAAACAGTAATTTATTGACCAGCCCAATTAAGGTACACTGCGTCGCGTTTATTACCCGAATTGAGGGATTCTGCATGAAAATTTTAGTTTCGATCTTTTTTTGGTGTTTTACCCTGTTTGCATCATCTGTGGCGCTGTCGCAAACCGCAACTTCATCGACAGCAGGTTTGACGGCTGTTGAGGCTGCTGAACAATCAGTCAATCAACTGCTGCAAACAGTGCAGGAGTTGCGACCGTATTTTGATACAGATAAAGACAGATACTATGCTGGTGTTGAAGCCGAAGTGGCCAAGTTTGTTGATTTTCGCGAAGTTGCAGTGGGTGTGATGGCGCGTTTCTCTGAACAAGCAACCGAAGAGCAGATCATTGCTTTTGGTGAGAAATTGCGTTCCACCTTAACCCGATTTTATGGTTCGGCATTGGTAGAGTATGGCGGTCAGCAGTTGAATTTTTTACCGGCTACTGATGAGCCCGCTGATCCCTCTGCTGGCACCAATGTGCGCATGCAGATCGTATCCGAAGGCGCTCGCATCGAGCTGCAGTATGCGCTTTTCAGGAATGCTGAGAACGAGTGGAAGCTGCGCAATATTTTTGTTGGCGGCATCAATCTGCGTCGACAGTACCATACCCAGTTTGCTGCATTAATGACTCGCAATAACAATGATATCGATCAGGTGATTGCAGCCTGGCAGTGATTTGCAACAGATGTTGCACAGTTGGAGAGTGAGTGACAGATGAGTATTGATGCGCAGGAAATAAATGAATTGCTCGTTGCCGCTTTGCCTGGTTGTCAGATCAATGTTGAAGGTGGCGGTGGCAAGTTTCAACTTGCCGCCATCGGAACCGTTTTTTCAGGTCTCGGTCAGGTCAAGCGGCAACAGCTGATTTATCAGTATTTGAATGAGTACATTGCATCTGGCGCAATCCATGCCATCAGCATGAAACTGCATACGCCAGAGGAAGCTGTCAGCTGACTTGGCCTGTTTGTCGTCAATGCCACAAGCGTCGCAATCACTCAACAGACTTTCTGCTACCTGCAGGTTTTTTCAGGACTCTTTATGGACAAGCTTTTAATACAGGGCGGAATCAGCCTGAGGGGTGAGATACGGATTGCTGGGGCAAAAAACTCTGCGCTGCCTATCCTTGCAGCAACCTTGTTGACCACTGACACCGTTCAGGTTCGCAATCTGCCGCATCTTTATGATGTCACCACGATGCTTGAACTGCTTGGCTGCATGGGCATCGAGCACGTTGTAGATGCCAAGCTCAATGTTGAGATCAGCAGTGCGTCCATCAAACATTGCAGTGCTCCGTACGATCTAGTGAAGACTATGCGAGCGTCCATTCTTGTGCTGGGACCATTGCTCGCGCATTTCGGAAGAGCTGAGGTTGCTTTGCCGGGCGGTTGCGCGATCGGCAGTCGTCCAGTGAATCTGCATATTTCTGCCTTGCAGAAAATGGGCGCTGACATCGTTGTGGAAGATGGTTATATCAAGGCCTCAGTTGACGGGCGATTAAAAGGCTGCCACATATTTATGGATATGTGCACCGTCACCGGTACGGAAAATGTGTTGATGGCAGCGACCTTGGCGGCAGGCCAAACGGTTATTGAGAACGCAGCCCGTGAGCCTGAAGTTGTTGATCTGGCAAATTGTCTGATTGCCATGGGTGCTGAAATCAAGGGTGCAGGCACCGATACAATCGTGATTAATGGGAAGGAAAGGTTACACGGCTGCAGCTATGCTGTGATGCCCGATCGTATTGAGACGGGAACATATCTGATCGCGGCTGCAGCTACACGTGGACATATCAAGTGCAAGGACACCCGCTCTGATAATCTGGAGGCTGTGCTCAGCAAACTTGTTGAAGCCGGCGCAGAGATTAACGTCGGAGAAGACTGGATAGAACTGGATATGCATGGTCGTCGTCCCAAAGCGGTGTCGGTGCGCACAGCGCCATATCCGGCCTTCCCGACAGATATGCAGGCGCAATTCACCGCCCTGAACGCCATAGCACTGGGCACTGGCTCTATAGTTGAGACGGTATTTGAGAACCGGTTTATGCACGTACAGGAAATGAACCGCATGGGCGCAAACATGGTTGTTCAGGGAAATACCGTTATTGTAACGGGTGTCCCGGTCTTGAAAGGTGCCCCGGTCATGGCAACTGATCTGAGGGCATCTGCCAGCCTGGTGATTGCCGGACTAGTTTGTGACAACGAAACATTGGTTGATCGCATTTACCATATCGACCGCGGGTACGAGTGTATAGAAGAGAAGATGCAGTCACTCGGTGCAATCATCCGCCGCATTCCGTCCTGAGAACGGGCGTAAGTCAAGGAAACCGCAGTATGTTGGACGTGACAGGACAACCTATCGTAATGGCGCTGACCAAAGGTCGAATCCTGGAAGAGGTTATGCCTTTGCTGGCAGAAACCGGTATCCATCTGCTTGAGGATCACAGTAAAAGCCGTAAGCTGATTTTTGATACCAACGTGCCCGGGCTGCGCATCATGATTGTGCGTGGTTCGGATGTGCCCACCTATGTTGAGTTTGGCAGTGCGGATATTGGTGTTGTGGGCAAAGACCTGTTGATGGAGTACGGCGAAGATGCCTTTTACGAGCCACTGGATCTAGGTATTGCCCGTTGTCGGTTGATGACCGCTGCGCCTGTTGGCGCTCCGGCACCGCGAGGACGGGTCAAAGTGGCCAGCAAATTTGTCAACATTGCACGGCGTTATTTTGCCGAGCAAGGTCTGCAGGCCGATATCATCAAGCTCAATGGGGCTCTTGAACTGGCACCTTCGATGGGATTGGCTGACTGGATCGTTGATATTGTTGATAGCGGCAACACACTGCGTGCCAACGGACTGGAACCTCTGCAGACCATTGCTCACATCAGCTCGCGGGTCATTGTTAACAAAGCCTCAATGAAGATGAAACACCAAGCCGTCAGCGGTTTGTTAAAAGAACTCGGGGACGTTGTGGCCAACCGGAGTGAGTCATGAGTGCCAATATCATGATGCGCAGAATGATGTCGGAGAATGTGGATTTTGACACTGAGCTTGCTACCCTGCTTGACCGGCGCATGATTGAAGATGAAAAGATTAACAAGGTTGTCTCCGGTATTCTCGCCGATGTGAGACAGCGCGGCGATGAGGCGGTGCTTGAGTACACGCGTCAATTCGATAAACGTGATGTCAGCAGTATGTTCCAACTGGAAGTCAGTAAAGCACAAATGCAGGCCGCACTGGACAAGCTGACGGTTGTACAACGTGACGCGTTGTTGAAGGCTGCCGAGCGAATTGGTCTGTATCACCAGCGTCAACTGCAACCATCGTGGCAGTATGAGGAGGAGGACGGTTCAGTCTATGGCCAGCTTGTTATTCCTCTGCAACGCGTGGGTTTATATGTGCCCGGCGGCAAGGCCAATTATCCATCTTCGGTGTTAATGAATGCCATTCCTGCCCGCGTTGCCGGTGTTGAGGAAGTAATTGCAGTCGTCCCGACGCCTTATGGGGAGGATGCAGGCGGCGCCGGCCGGCTGATTTTTGCAGCGGCAGCTGTTGCCGGCGTGGACAGACTGTTTACCATTGGCGGTGCGCAGGCAATTGCTGCCCTGGCATTTGGGACGCAGACGATTCCTCGTGTCGATAAAATCACCGGTCCTGGAAATGTTTATGTCGCTGCTGCAAAAAAGCAGGTATTTGGCGAAGTGGGTATCGACATGGTAGCCGGTCCATCTGAGCTCACGATTGTTTGTGATGGAAAGACCGATCCTGACTGGATCGCTATGGATCTGTTTTCACAGGCCGAGCATGATGAGCAGGCTCAGTCTATTCTGATCAGCACCGACCGTGCATTTCTGGATGCCGTTCAAAACAGCATCAATCAATTGCTGCCGCAAATGAGCCGAGAGGCAATTATCCGTACCTCCTTGACCGAGCGCGGAGCACTGATTTTTGCGGCCGACAAGGCCGAGGCACTGAGAGTTTGTAACCTGATTGCGCCGGAGCACCTGGAACTCTCGGTAGATGACCCACAGTCATGGTTGCCCGGCGTGCGTCATGCCGGCGCAATATTCATGGGCAGGCATACACCTGAGGCATTGGGTGATTATTGCGCAGGCCCTTGTCATGTCTTGCCGACTTCGGGCACGGCACGGTTTTTTTCGCCGCTGGGTGTTTATGATTTTCAGAAACGCAGCTCAATCATAAATTGTTCGCCGGCAGGTGCTGCCACACTGGCTCCTGTGGCTGAAACTCTGGCTCTAAACGAACATTTGCAGGCACATGCTTTGTCGGCTGCCTGGCGGATTTCGGGCCGTCATACACCGGGAAAGGCATGAGAAATACTATCGGTTGGCGTTAATTTTCTTGAGACTGGGTACGATATTGCGCTGTGCCTGTGCCCAGCACCACTGAGATCGTCTGATAATTGCCGGAGCGGAAAATCCGCAGATCAACACTTTCTCCAGGTGCTTTGCGATTAATCTGTTCAATAGCGCTAATGACACTGCGAATATCCTGATTATCGATTGCAGCCATCACGTCGCCGGCGCGCACACCTGCAATTTCTGCGGGGCTTCCCTCTGTCACCTGTTCGATCAACAGACCATAAATATCCGGGGTTCCGAAAAAACTGGCACTTGATTCCGCGTTCAACATTTCTCCGGTGATTACCCCGAGATAACCTGGCGTTACTTCACCTCGTGCGATGAGTTGCTCAACAACAATCATCGCTTTATTCACAGGTACGGCAAAACCAATGCCGTCAGAGTTTCCGGTCTCGGAATAGATAAACGAGTTAATGCCAATGAGTTCTCCACGGGAGTTAATGAGTGCCCCGCCTGAGTTTCCATAGTTCATGGCAGCATCTGTCTGTATGTATTCCACAATCGGCAGCCCGTCACGCGGGATACCCAATGCGCTGACAATACCGCTGGAAACTGACTTTTGAGTCATCAGATCTCTGCGCGGATAACCGATCGTCAGCACTGAATCACCGACGCGCACGCTATCGGAGGAGCCGATAGGTACTGGTGGGGGCAGCATTCCGCTGTCGACTTGCAGCAATGCGAGATCTGTACTTGGGTCAGATCCGATGAGAGTTGCCCGTGCCGTAACACTGGTCTGTTGTGAGTTGTAGAAGTGAACTTCAATATCCTCCGCTCCTTCAATGACATGAAGCGCTGTCAGAATATGTCCTTCATCGCTGACCGCTACACCCGATCCCAGGCTTTCCCACAGACGTTCGGAAGGTATTTTTTGCAGCAGATCGCGCAACGCCGCCGGAATCTCCTCAGCGGGTGGTAATTGAATTTGTTCGCGGATAGTAGAGTGTATGCTGACTACTGATGGAGCGGCCCTGGTGATGGCGTCTGCGAAAGAATCCGCTGGAGTGATGTTCACCTGAGAAGATGGCATTGCTGAAAAAGCAAGCGGTGCACTTTCTTCCAGCAGTTGACGTACTTGCTGCATTTGTTGGTACTGCGCAAGTACCAATGCCAGAAGCACGCCGCTGATAACGGGCCAGCCTATAAATTGAAGAACTTTTTTCATGAATAAATCAGTACAGCCCGGTTGTGATTACTTTTGGTGAATGCGCGTTGATGTCTGCTAACTTGCGGTAACAACGTACATCACTGATACTCGGCGCATTATGCGAAGATTTGTGCAGTAAGTGAAGGCAAATAGCAGTTATCCAAAGGTAAGGCGCTGATGGCGATCGAATTGAAAAAAATGTTGGCAGAAATCAACAAGGCACTGCGTCCCGAGCTCTTCAGCGACTATTGCCCTAATGGGTTGCAGGTTGAGGGTAAGGCCGTTGTAAGACACCTGGTTTCCGGCGTAACCGCAAGTCAACGCTTGTTGGATGCCGCGATCGAACAGGGTGCGGATGCCATTATTGTGCATCACGGTTACTTCTGGCGCGGAGAAGACTCTGCCATTACCGGCCTGAAACGACGAAGACTCAAGACCTTGCTGGATGCAGATGTCAGTCTGCTCGCTTATCATCTGCCTCTGGATGCACATGCAGAGCTGGGAAACAACATACAGTTGGCGAAGATGCTGGGTCTGATTCCGACCGCGGAACTGATGCGCCAGAATAATCAGGTGATGGGGCTGGTGTGTGATCTGAGTGAGCAAATCAATGCGAATGTTTTGCAGCAGCGCATCGCGCTGGCGTTGAATCGTCAACCCTTACACATCGAGGGCCGTGAAAGATTGATCAGCCGTGTTGCTTTGTGCACGGGCGCTGCTCAGCACTACATCGAACAGGCGGCTGCAGTGGGGGCGGATGTGTATATATCGGGCGAGATTTCAGAGCAGACTGTCCACAGTGCGCGTGAACATGGCCTGCATTACTTCGCTGCAGGCCATCATGCGACCGAACGTTATGGCATCAAAGCGCTGGGAGATTGGGCTGCTCAGCGCTTCAACATACAACACACCTTTATCGATATCGATAACCCGGCTTGAAAGATCGGGCTTCGTTTCCTGTCAGCGAGCAGCGATAAATGCTTTGGATTCCATCAGGCCGATGACCTCATCCAGACAGTCTTCAACAGTCAAAACACTGGTATCGAGTTCTATATCGATATGTTCCGGCCTGGAATATGGATTTGAGAGCCCTGTCACATCGGCAGAGCTGGTTGCCTCTGCCGCAGCGTAGATGCCGCTGGGGTCACGTTGTTTGCAGACATCCATGGGTGGATTCAGGTAAATCACCAAGCAATTATCCTTACCGATGACACTCAGCGCATGTTCCCGTGATTCAGGATTAGGCGCGACGAAGGCTGCACAGCATATAAGTCCTGAATCGTTGAGCAGGCGCGCAATGTGCGCGCTACGTCGGAGATTCTCCGCGCGCCCCTGGACATCGTGCTGCAGGTCTTTGCTAATACCTAGGCGAATTGCTTTGTCTTCCAGAACTGCACTCACGCGGCCTAAATCAAACAAGCGCCGTTCAAGTCCATGAGCCAAAGTTGATTTTCCGGACCCCGAGACACCAATAAACATGATGGTGACGGGTTTTTGGCCGTAACGGGCAGAGCGCTCTTCTTTGGTGACATGAATAGTGCTGCTGCGCTTAATCTGTCGATTGGCAGCAGCAATTTCCAGGTCAATCATGCCGGCGCCAACGGTCACGTTGGTCAGGCGGTCTATGACAATAAAGCCGCCGGTGCCACGGTTTCTTTCATAACTGTCTACACATACCGGTTGGTCAACGCTGATTTCACACAATCCGATTTCATTGAGTTCCAGCCCCGGTGCAGGTATTTCCTGCAACGTGTTGACGTCGATTCTGTGTTTGATGGCGGTCACGCGGCCGCTGATAGTTTTGCCGCCCAGTTTAAAGTCGTATAGTTTGCCGGGGAGCAGTGCCGCTTCAGTCATCCACACCACAGTGGCATCAAACTCCACTGCGATCACTGGCGAATTGTCACGGTGCACAATCATGTCGCCTCGACTAACATCAATTTCATCTTCAAGTGTCAGGGTGATCGCCATATCCGCGAATGCCATTTCCAGCTCTTCGTCGTAGGTCACTATGGATTTAACGCGACTCTTTTTGCCGGATGGCATCACCGCAATTTCATCACCTTTGCGCACTACCCCCGATGCTACTGTGCCACAGAAGCCTCGGAAGTTAAGATTGGGACGATTCACGTATTGCACGGGATAACGGAAGTCATCAAAGTTTCGGTCTTCTGCTATTTCTACGTGCTCCAGCAGCGACATCAACGCAGGGCCTTGATACCAGCTCATCGATGCGCTCGGATTAACCACGTTGTCGCCGTCCAGTGCCGACATGGGAATGAAGTGAAATTCTGCTTTACGCAGTTTTTTGCTGAAGGCTGTGTAGTCTGCTTTGATTTTTTCAAATATACCCTGACTGTAGCCAACCAGATCCATTTTGTTGATTGCGACAACGATATGCTTGATGCCAAGCAGCGAGGTTATAAAACTGTGCCTTCGGGTCTGAACCTGAACACCATAACGAGCGTCGATCAATATGATTGCCAGATCACAGGTTGATGCCCCTGTTGCCATATTGCGGGTGTACTGCTCGTGGCCGGGTGTGTCGGCAATAATAAATTTGCGTTTTGAGGTCGAGAAATAGCGATACGCTACGTCAATGGTAATACCTTGCTCGCGCTCGGCCTGCAGACCATCAACCAGCAGTGCCAGGTCGACCTTGCCACCGGTGGTGCCTGATTTGATGCTGTCTTTGGTGATGGCAGCCAGCTGATCTTCATAAATCATTTTGGAGTCATGCAGCAGTCGCCCGATAAGGGTACTCTTTCCGTCGTCTACGCTGCCGCAGGTCAGCAGGCGCAGAAGTTCCTTGCGTTCATGTTGCGCGAGGTAGGCATTTATGTCGGTGCTGATAAGATCGGATTGATGTGACATGTCAGAAGTACCCCTTGCGCTTTTTCTCTTCCATAGAACCTGCCTGATCTGAATCAATCAGACGCCCTTGCCGTTCGGAGCTTGTGGTCAACAACATTTCCTGAATAATGTCAGGCAGAGTGGTGGCGGCAGACTCAACAGCTCCGGTTAGCGGATAACAGCCGAGTGTGCGGAAGCGCACCATTTTGTGCTCAACTGTTTTACCTTCAAGAGGCATGCGGTCATCATCGACCATGATGTCTACACCATCTATGGCGACGACTGGGCGCTCTTTAGCAAAATACAACGGTACGATTTCTATGTTGTTAAGATAAATATATTGCCAGATATCCAGTTCAGTCCAATTGGACAAAGGGAACACGCGTATGCTTTCGCCTTTGTTAACCTTGCAGTTGTATATGTTCCAGAGTTCTGGGCGCTGATTTTTAGGGTCCCAACGGTGATTTTTGTCGCGGAACGAAAACACACGCTCTTTGGCTCGTGATTTTTCTTCATCCCGGCGTCCGCCACCAAACGCTGCATCAAATTTATGTTTGTCGAGCGCCTGACGCAGACTTTGGGTTTTCATCACGTCTGTGTGTTTCTCACTGCCATGAGTAAATGGACCTATACCTGCAGCGACTCCTTCCTGATTGATATTTACGATCAAATCCAATCCAAGTTTCTTCATCTGCGTGTCGCGGAACTCAATCATCTCGCGAAATTTCCAAGTGGTGTCCACATGCATCAGCGGAAAAGGCAGCCTGCCAGGATAAAAAGCCTTCAAGGCCAGATGCAGCATCACTGAAGAATCTTTGCCTATCGAATAAAGCATGACCGGGTTATCAAATTCCGCTGCGACTTCGCGAATGATGTGAATACTTTCTGCTTCCAGTTGCTTCAAATGAGTCAGGTTGTAATCAGTCATGATTTAGCCTTCAGTTTGGCGCAGCAAAGCACAGAGATAAGTTCTCTGCAGCGGCTGCCGGATTGTCTGGTTGGTTTTGTAACAGGATCTAGCCGTAAATCTATTGCTCAGCGATCATCATCCATGTGCTTTTGTCGTTCAAGGCCAAATCCCTCTGATAGTGCGCCGCTCTGGTTGCCATCGCGTCGTGGCGCATAATCCTTGGGCGGTTCGATGGTGTCCACATCAGCACCCGAGAACATCGACTGATCAGCGGGAGGCAATAGTTTGATGGCGACTTCTTCATGACAAAGATCCTGGGCGCCTCTGGATAGATGTTGATACACATCGCGATAGCTTTCCGTCATGTTGTGAACAAGATCGGCAGTAGCACTGAAATGCTCGCTCACATGGTCTCTGTAATCAGCATGAGACCGCTGAAGCTCCTTAATCTTTGCTTCAAGTTCCTCAATCTTTGATGGGCTGTTGTTGCTCAGTCGAGACGCTGCAAAGAGGCCAGCCACTACTCCGACCACAAGGCAAAAAATGCCAGTTAACCATATCATTGGCTGCTATCCCTCAGACAAATGCCGCGAGTATATCTCGTAAATGCCAGTTTAACCCACCGGAAGTCTAACACGAAGGTGAGTAATTGTTAGTGGACTGTCGGGTTTCGGGTTGGTGTCCAGTGACAAGATGACTTAAAATGCGTGCCTTTCAATCAGATCACAGACGAAATGCCTTCTCCTCTTCAATGTTATCTGGACGATCTGGCGAAAGGAATCATCAAGCCTGATGCAGACCAAGAGTTGGCAGTCAATGAACTGCAGCGCTTGTTTGACGAGTTGTTGCATTCCAGAGAAAAGTCGTCTGGCTGGCTGGCATCGCTGGCTGCCGGGGTAGGTATCGGGCGTCAGCGTGCTCCCATCAAAGGCCTCTATATGTACGGAGGGGTAGGCCGGGGCAAAACATACCTGATGGATACTTTTTTTGATTGCCTACCATTCGACAGCAAACAGCGGACTCACTTTCATCGTTTTATGCAACAGGTGCACGCTGAGTTGGCTACCTTTAAACTACAGAAAAATCCTTTGGAGCTTGTTGCGGCGAGCATCGCTAGTCGCGCTAGCGTGCTGTGTTTCGACGAATTTTTTGTTTCTGATATCGGCGACGCCATGATTCTGGGTGGTCTGCTGGAACATCTGATGGAAGAAGGGGTGGTGTTGGTTGCAACCTCCAATATTCATCCTGATGGTCTGTATGCCAATGGTCTCCAGCGCTCACGGTTTCTGCCGGCCATTGATTTGCTGCACAAGCACACCCGGGTGTTTGAGTTGGATGGATGCGTTGATTACCGTTTGCGCGCCCTTAAGCAGGCGTGCCTTTATTTCACGCCACTAGGCGTAGAAGCAGATGCAGCTTTGCTGGAGGGATTTAACAGCCTGCTTTATGGGCATTCTGAGCGAATTAATGATTGCGCCATCGAGATTCTTGGCAGGGCTGTCCCTGCGCGTATGGTCACCGATGGTGTTGCATGGTTTGATTTTTCACAGTTGTGTGGGGGGGCAAGAAGTGCTTTCGACTATATTGAGCTGGCAAGGCAGTTCCATTCCATCGTGCTGAGTAACGTGCCTCAGATGACTGCTGCTCAGGATGATCTGGCGCGTAGGTTTGTTAGTCTGATTGATGAGCTTTACGACCGGCATGTGAAACTCTTGCTGTCTGTATCGGTGCCCTTGACTGAGCTTTATACAGGTACTTCATTGACGTTTGTTTTTGAGCGGACGCGCAGTCGGCTGCTTGAGATGCAGTCCGAGGATTATTTGGGATTGGAACACAGACCTTAGGCCGGCGCTTGCAGTAATTGAGAACAAAGTGCTTGAAGTTTCCAAGATGCTTCGGTAGTATTCGCGCTCCCTGAAGATAATGCCCGTTCGGTGACGTTTCATGAAGACTTTTAGTGCCAAACCACAGAATGTAGAACACAATTGGTTGCTCGTGGATGCAGAAGGCCAGACCCTTGGCCGAATCGCAACCGAGATTGCTTCCCGCCTACGCGGCAAGCACAAGCCTGAATATACTCCACACGTAGATACAGGCGATTTTGTGGTCGTGATCAATGCAGAAAAAGTGCGTGTCACCGGCAACAAAGCAAAAGATAAAATGTATCATCACCACACCGGTTTTCCTGGTGGCCTAAAGTCTTTCAGCTTCGAAAAGTTGATGGATAGAGCTCCTGATCGCGTTTTGAAACTTGCGATAAAGGGTATGTTGCCCCGCACTCCGTTGGGTCGTGCTATGTTCAAAAAGCTCAAAGTGTATGCGGGTAACGAGCACCCGCATGCGGCACAACAGCCGCAGGCACTGCAACTGTAAGTTTTCGACGAGGTTTACTGAGTCCTTATGGCTACAACACAATATTACGGCACCGGCCGACGAAAGACAGCAACCGCGCGCGTTTTTATCAGCAAGGGGACTGGCACCATCAGTATTAACAACCGCACGCTGGATAATTTTTTCGGCCGTGAAGTTGCCCGAATGATTGTGCAGCAGCCCTTGGAATTGGTTGAAATGGTTGGCAAGTTTGATCTGAAAGTAACCGTAAGTGGCGGTGGAAGTTTTGGTCAGGCAGGCGCCATACGTCACGGTTTGACTCGCGCATTGATCGCATACGACGAAGAACTGCGATCCCCTCTGCGTAAGGCTGGTTTTGTTACGCGTGATGCTCGTGCGGTCGAGCGGAAAAAAGTGGGTCTTCGGAAAGCGCGCAAGCGTCCTCAGTACTCCAAGCGTTAATACTCCTTGGTTCCCTCCACAATTCCTCGGAATTGTGGGGGGTTGCTTAGTAAAAAAGCGTTGTTCCGGATAGGGGCAGCGCTTTTTTGTTTTCGAAAAAAATAAAATCGCAATTATTTCAATGAGTTATCATGGTTTTGGCGGTTGGTAAGCTTGAAAAAATACGCCAAATTAACTAAAATTATAAGTGGTTGCTGGTTTGCGTAATTCATCTAAGTATTAGCCTCCGACCTTGATACGCGCAGATGTGTAGCAACAGCAGGTTTTTGATCTCCCGGCGAAACTAAGGGAGAACCAGTTTATTTTTGACAGACGACAATGCTCAGGAGATTACACGGTGAGTGAAGACGGTACTGATTCTGGCCGCAGGCGGTTTTTATTGGGGTCAACCTCGGTTGTTGGGGTGGCAGGTGTCGTAGGGGCAGTTGTTCCCTTCGTCGGTTCCTGGAATCCCAGTGCTAAAGCACGTGCTGCGGGTGCTGCAGTTCGGGTTGATATCAGTCGCATCGAAGAAGGTGCAATTCTCGGACCCATCCCTGCGTGGCGTGGGCGTCCAATTTTTGTCGTGCGTCGCACAGCTGAGTCACTGGCCGCATTGCCGACCATCGACGGTGATCTGCAGGATCCTGCATCTGCGCAGCCGGAGCAGCCTGACTACGCAACTAATGCGCACCGTTCACGTGAGCCTGCAATTCTGGTGCTGGTGGGTCTTTGCCCGCACCTTTTCTGCTCTCCGACTCCGCGACTTGCCATTCGGGCAGAGCCTTTCGAGGAGAATTGGAAAGGTGGCTTCTACTGTCCTTGCCACGGTTCAAAGTTTGATATGGCTGGCCGCGTATACAGCGGCTCGCCAGCATCAAGAAACATGGAAGTCCCTCCTTACTACTATGAGACAGACAATATCCTTGTAATTGGTGAAGATGGGGTGGCTGCATAATGAGCGATGCAAAGAAACAAGGTTTTGTAGTGTCCTCTCTCGTTGGTCTTCGCGACTGGACAAATGACCGCTTGCCAATCATGAATGCTTGGGAAAAGCACATGAGCAAGTATTACGCACCCAAGAACTTCAATTTCTGGTACTTCTTTGGTGTGTTATCTCTTGTTGTCCTGGTTATCCAGTTGGTATCTGGTGTTTTCCTGACAATGCACTATACCAATAGCGCTGAAGCGGCATTTGCTTCGGTTGAGTACATCATGCGTGATGTGGAGTTTGGCTGGTTGATCAGATATATCCACTCAACAGGCGCTTCGGCCTTTTTTGTGGTGGTATATCTGCATATGTTCCGTGGTCTGATGTACGGTTCATATAAAAAGCCGAGGGAACTGATCTGGGTATTTGGTATGGCCATCTACCTGGTGCTGATGATGGAAGGTTTTATGGGCTACGTCCTGCCCTGGGGCCAGATGTCATACTGGGGCGCTAATGTGATTGTGTCGCTGGTCGGTGCTATTCCGGTGATTGGTGAAGATTTGTTGATCTGGGTTCGGGGGGATTTTCTGATTTCTGGTGCAACCCTCAACCGATTCTTTGCGCTGCACGTGGTTGCGCTTCCCATAATTCTGATTGCTCTGGTCGTGTTGCACCTGCTTGCTCTGCATGAAGTTGGCTCAAACAACCCTGACGGTATTGAGATCAAGAAGAACAAGGACGCTAACGGCATACCAGTTGATGGCATCCCGTTCCATCCTTTCTACACTGTTCACGATCTGGTTGGCATCACCGTCTTCCTGTTTGTGTTCTGCTTTATCATTTTCTTTGCTCCAGAGATGGGCGGCTACTTCCTTGAGCCGCCGAATTTCCAGGAAGCTAATCCGCTGGTTACGCCTGCGCATGTTCCACCGGTATGGTACTTCACGCCCTTCTATTCGATGCTTCGTGCTGTAACAGTTCCATTGCTGGGTCTTGATGCCAAATTTTGGGGCATGCTAGTCATGTTCGGAGCGATAGCTATTCTGTTTGTGGTGCCGTGGCTTGATCGTAGTCCCGTAAGATCCATGCGCTACAAAGGCTGGTACAGCCGAATTGCTTTGCTGATTTTTACTGCAAGTTTCCTGATTCTGGGTTACTTGGGTACTTTAGGCACCAGCCCCGGCCGAATAGCGCTGGCGCAAATATGCACAGTGCTTTATTTCTTGTTCTTCTTCCTGATGCCTTGGTACACGAAGAAAGAACATACTTTCCCGGAGCCTTTACGTGTAACAGGCCGCTGGATCAGCAACAAGCAGGTAGTGTTGACACTTGTCCTGTTGGCTGCGCTGGTTCTGTTGCCGCTGCGAGCGGTCGGTGCGGAAGTGACAGTAGATCTTGACCATGTAGAGATGGATCTTCGTGATCAGGCCTCGCAGCAGCGTGGCTTGGCAACCTACATGAACTACTGCCATTCCTGTCACTCAGTCAAGTATGCCCGCTATGAGCGCACAGCTACAGACCTGGGCATTCCTGAAAACCTGATGATGGAAAATCTGTCCTTTGGTGAGGCGGGTTTCGGTGATCTGATGGAGAACACCATGCGGCCTGAGCATGGAAATGCCTGGTTCGGTGTTGTGCCACCTGACTTGACACTGATATCTCGTGTCCGTGGTCCTGAGTGGTTGTACACCTACCTGCGTTCGTTCTATGAGGACGAAACTCGGGTATGGGGAGTAAACAACACCATATTCCCCAACGTTGGTATGCCTAACGTGCTGTACAAGCTGCAGGGTGATGTAATCTGCAGCAATAACGCTTCAGCACCGGAAGATTGTGAACTGACTCATGTCGAAGGAACGGGCGAACTGTCTCCTGAAGAGTTCGACGCCATGATTTATGACTTGGTGAATTTCCTTTACTACGTCGGTGAGCCAATAAACCTCAGACGTCAGGAGATTGGTGTCTATGTGCTCGGTTTCCTGGCGATACTGCTGATTCTGGTAACGCTGCTGAATCGCGAATATTGGAGACGTATCCACTGATACGTTCTCCACCGGTCAAATCTGACTGAGATGATTTATTGAGGACAGCAGTATGGGTGTAGTCGCTAAACGCTCTTCCATGATTTTTTACTCCGATGGCCGTAGTCAATACAGCCATCGGGTGAGAATCGTGTTGGCCGAGAAAGGGGTTACCGTCGAGACAGTTAACGTAGACCCGGCGAATACCCCAGAAGACCTTACATCATTAAATCCATATAACAGTCTGCCGACGCTGGTTGATCGTGATCTTGTGCTTTATGAAGCCAATATCATGATGGAGTATCTGGATGAACGTTTTCCGCATCCGCCCTTGTTTCCGGTTTATCCGGTAGCAAGGGCGCAAAGCCGTTTGTGGATGTACCGCATTCAACGAGACTGGTGCGCAACAGTCGATGACCTCAGTGCTGGAAAAGGCTCCGTGGGTCAGCAAGACAAAATGCGCGGGGAGTTACGCGAAAGTCTGGTATCCATAGCTCCTATTTTTGCCGAAAAACCTTACTTCATGAGCGATGAATTCAGCGTCGTGGATTGCTGCGTTACAGCAATTCTGTGGCGATTGCCATCACTTGGCATAGATCTGGGTAACCATAAGTCTGTTCAACCTCTTCTTGAATACCGGGCCAGGTTATTCGCGCGGGACTCTGTGCGAATGAGTTTGTCCGATCAGGAAAAGGAAATGGTATAGGCACTTGCCGATGAGCATGAACTCGAGCCGGCCTTATCTACTTCGCGCACTCTACGAGTGGATACTCGAAAACAACTGCACGCCCTACATTGTGGTCAATGCCTATGCTCAGGATGTACAGGTTCCTCAGGATTATGTCAAAGACGGTCAGATTATCCTCAATATCTCCCCTGTGGCGGTGCATGCTTTGCATATGAGCAATGATGCAGTGGAATTTAACGGTCGTTTTGCAGGAATTCCAACACCGGTTTATGTGCCAGTGATGGCTGTAATGGGAATCTACGCCAAGGAAAATGGTCAGGGAATGGTGTTTGATGCAGAAAAACCTGTGCCAACTCCTCCTGTCCCACCAAAACCATCCGCGACGCTTACTTCAGTAAAGACATCCCAGTCTGAGAAGAAAACCCGTGGGCGTGCTTCGTTACGTGTGGTGAAATAATCGCCTTACAGTGTAAGGTGATGACTGCATTTCAGATGAATTCGAATACGTTTACAACGCGCAATACCCCGCCAACGCTGCGTGCAAGGTTACTTGCTCGCTCACCTTCATTAATGTCAACAATTCCCATCAGATAGACTGTTCCATTGTTTGCAATGACCCGCATTCTATTAGAGTTGATCTGGTCACTGGCTGCCAGCTGAGTACGCACCTTGGTCGCCAGCCATGTATCGTTGCTTCGGGACAAAAGGCTGCGAGGCCCGGCAACCTCCATTTCGTTATGAACTCGTCGCACATGGACACTTGCTTCTGATGCGATGCGGGTAGCCTGTTGTTTCAGGTCCTCTGACTGCACTTGACCGACCAGAAGAACAACGCCGTTATGGCTGATCACATCAAAGCTGGAGTCTCTGAACTGCTCCTGCTGTGTTCTCATGTTTACGGTGACTTTGGTCTCTATCGATTCATCCTCTACGATAGTGCCTGCTGTGCGAAGGTATCGGTCTTCCTGAATACCTTCCGACCCGGCTGTGCCGGTCAGAATGGTAGTACATGCCGAGCTGCTCAGCAGAAATCCGACCAAAACAATGTGTTTTATGCTCATAGCTCTTCTCCAAAAATTTGTATGTCTATCAAATCACACAAGCAATGCATGACCGTCAGTTGTATCTCCTGACTTCGATGACCGGCAGGAGCGGGTACCCTTAACTCCATATCGTCCGATTGTAACATCTCTGATACGTTACCACTGTCTTCACAACTGATAACAATCACCGGCATTTCACGGTCATAGGCAGCACTGACAGCTTCGCGTAGATTTGCGCTATTACGACCAGATGTAAACACTAGCAGGATGTCTGTGTGTTGCCCAAGTGCCCTGATTTGCTGAGCATAGACCGACTTGTACTGCAAATCCGTGGCTATTGCTGTCATGGCGACCGGGTCAGCCGACAATGCGATAGCTGGCAGAGCCGGTCGCTCCCGTTCAAACCGGTTTAATAAAAGGGAACTGAAGTAAAGGGCCATGGCTGCGGACCCTCCATTGCCACAGACCAGCACTTTCCCCCCTTGCAGCAAAGCGTGCGCAATGCGATCTGCAGCGGAATTGATCAAGTGCGTTTGTGTGTTCAAAGTGGTGCTTAGCCCGTTGATGCTCTGCCGGAAGTGGTTCTGTATGTGTTGTTCGGGTGTCATTTAAACCTGCCGTGGACAGAAAAGTTGCGACTCGGACCGCATTTTACTTTAAACCGTTGACTAAGCCAGACCGGCTGCCATGTGGTTTTTATAGGGATACGTTTATACGTTTGACATAATGGCATTTTTTATCCACTCGACTATCAGTTCGCCTGTCGATCTGCAGCGAGTGAGGCCGATCAGGTCGATCCGACAAGCTACCTTGTCGTTAAGCTTGTGCTGTTTCAGGTATACCATCGCAGTCCTCAGTATTTTTTGCTGTTTTGTGCGGTTGATGCTGGCCACGGCGCTGACAAAGTCATTTCTCAATCGATAGCGAACTTCAACAAAAACCAGAGTGTTCTGATCCTGCATAATCAGATCAATTTCTCCCAGCCGGCAATGGTAATTGCTCCTGATCAGTTGTAAGCCCTGTTTTTCGAGATGCTCGGCTGCCAGCTGTTCATAGCAATTGCCAATGCTGCGCCTGTGTTTTGGAGCGGTCGCAGATCCTTCACTTCGATAAGTTGAGAATATTTTTTGGGACATCCTTGTCTCCATGTTCGCTGTTTATTGTGCACTGCTGAGAGTCAATCAGGGCTGATGCTGCCCGTTGTCATGCCCGGAAGTACAATAGTGCCTTCCACAAATTGTGCAGGTAGCAATTCGCGCTGAATGCTGCCATCACTGCTCATAGACAGATTTCCGGTTGCACCCTGCAGACTGACACCTGGGAAATTGGCGAGTTGTGCAAGGCGGTTGTGCAGGCGATAAGTATCAACACCCATAGCTCGCAACCTTTCGATGGGGCCAGCTCCGGGCTCAAATGCTGAGGCAGTCGCGAGTTTCAGTGGGTCGTCATTGGTCAGTACCCAAGGGGCATCTATAAAATTGATGCCGTTCAGGTCGCGATTTACATTGGTGCTGATTCCTCCATCGTAACCTAGGCCGTCGTAAATGGCGGGAAGAGCATAAACAGCGACATCGCCTGCAAAGTGGAAACCCATGGTGGGTCGGATCTGCCGGCCCTCAGCAGGGTTGGCCAACAGAAACAATACATCAACATCCTGTCTGCGCCTGGGTGTAAAAATCATATTGCTTCGTGGAATTATGCTGCGCAATTGCGCTGCTCTCGCTTCGCTGTCATCAACATCGAGCATCAGTCTGATCGTGTCAGAGTAGCTGCTGCTGCCAAACTCGGATACCGCAACCACCTCACCACCCAATTTTTCCCATTCGCTAGCAAAGGTGTCCCGTATTCGCAGGTAGTCATTGCCCGAAGGTGTCAAAACGGCCGCAACCTGATGGCCTGCCTGCCGCGCTAGCCTGACAGTCTGGCGGATTTCATCTTCCGGAGCCAGGCCGAATTGGTAGAGGTTTGCGGGAGCTGGCAATCCTTCATCGCCGTAATTTAATGCCAGCGTAGGCACGCGCAAAGAGGTCTGCAACTGCAATTCACGAACTGAATCCTTGAGCAGGGGGCCAATGATCAGGTCAAAGCCGCTGTCTGCAATTTGATTGTAGAGCGGCATAATATCTGTCACGCCGCTGGTATCGAAGATCTGAACTTCAGGAACCTGTTGCTTCAGGTTCAGAGCTTCAAAATAGGCTGCCAGGAAGCCTTCACTCACGGCAATTCCAGCGGCTTCGGATAGCGGCAACATCAATGCAATACGTTCCGCCCGGGTGTTGAGCACTTCCATAGTAAATGACAAAGACCGCGGTAAACTGTCCGCGGCACTGTGTTGCGTCCAGCGACTTTGCCATGCGCTGATCGCCCTGACCTGTTGTTCAATATTGCTGCGAGACCCGTTAACCAGATTGACCAGCTCTATCCAGCCTCGCAATTCATAAGAGTCAATCAATGTGTTCTGGGCCTGAAAACTGCCCGGTGGCGCCGACGTAAGTATCTGCCAGATTTGATCGATGTTTTGTTCCTGTTGATCAGGTCTGAGCAATGCAGCCATACGCGTGTGCTCGCGTGCAGCTGCAAGATATTGATTCATGCTTAAAAACGCCTGTGCCCGTATTCTCATCAGGTTCTGCCGAACGTCGTTGTTCAGTTCGTTGACCCGCTCAAACGGCGTACCATTTAACAGAATCAATGCCCGCTCTGATTCCCCCGTAGCGATTGCCAGTTCCGCACGCAGTAAGGCCGCCTGGCTGCGCACGGTCATTGGCCAGCTCAAGTCATCTCCCAGACTTCCGAGGATTGCCGCTGATGTGTTTACATCCCCGTCTCCAAAAGCAATTTCAGCGGCCTGAACGATAAGCTGTTCGGCCAAAGGAGACGGGGAGTCTGCCGCTAACTGCAGAAGTCTGTTGATTTCGCTGACAGGCTCGTCTGCAACAACGGGCTGACTTTCAGACCTTATGTCAGCTGAATCTGCTGAGAGTTGCGGCTCGCCTGCACTCGAGCACTGTGTCAGCAGGCTCGCCACCAGGATGGGCATATACAGGTGTGGTAAGAAGTGTCTGGTCATGGTTTATCGTGAATACTCCTGAAACTCTTTCCAATCATAGCAGGCCATTGAGCCGGGTGGCGACTTTCAAGGTTTCTGGCGTCAGGCGGTTGTAGATCGCTTGATGCTGCCGCTATCATGCCCGACTATTTTTGCAGCGATTGCTGGAGCCCTGATAAATGACCGATCAACAGACAGGCAAGGCGGCGCTGTATATTGTTGCGACCCCCATAGGCAATCTTGGCGATATCAGTCATCGTGCGATCGAAGTTCTTCGCCGTGCTGATGTTATTGCTGCTGAAGATACCCGCCACAGCAGTCGTCTGACCCAGCACTTTGGGATTGCTACCCGCCTTGTGTCTTATCATGACTATAGCTCGTCAGGACGCGAAGATGCCATTTTGGCGGAGTTGGTGGCCGGTCGCAGCGTCGCTCTGATCAGTGATGCCGGTACGCCGCTGATTTCGGACCCCGGCTATAGTCTGGTTGCCCGTGCTCGTCAGATGCAGATCACAGTGATTCCGGTGCCCGGAGCCTGTGCGCTTACAACAGCGTTGTGCGCCGCTGGTCTGCCAACTGACCGTTTTGTGTTCGAAGGCTTTCCGCCACACAAACAGGGAGCGCGTCGACAGCTATTTGAATCCTTGGCAGAAGAACAAAGAACGGTCATTTTTTACGAGTCGCCCCATCGTATTGCCGACAGTGTTATTGATATGAGAGACGTGTTTGGCGAACAGCGCCAGGCAGTGATCTGCCGGGAGCTGACCAAGACGTGGGAAACCATTCACGGAGACAGTCTTGGTGCGCTCAGTCAATGGATCATGGCTGACGACAACAACCGACGCGGTGAATTTGTCGTTCTGATCCACGGCGCGCCAGTCGTTGATCAGGATTCGCAGCTGTCTGATGCAGATCGTCAGCTTCGTATTCTGCTTGAGGAGCTGCCAGTCAAACAGGCCGCTTCACTGGTGGCAAAACTCACTGGCCTTAAGAAAAATGCTGTGTATAAACGTGCCCTTGAGCTGGCGGGAGCATCACTATAGTCAGGGCTTTCTGACCCATCGGCCGTTAGCATCTTCAAGGAAGTGTCCGGATCGAGTGGCCTCCAGAGCTTTGTTAAACGCGAGCTGAGCAACTTGATCGACACTGATACCGTTTTCACTGGCTATTTGCTGATAACGTTCTCTGCGCTGACGATTGACGTCTTCCACAAGACTGACTACCGCTGGTGGCGCGGAGCCCTGAACAAGGCCAATATAGCCATCACGTCGTTCACCAATCAGGCCTGATGCCTTGGCCTCTTCCAGACTCTGGGCAACGGCGGCGGGTGCAACAATCAGCATCAGCCACATCAGTGCTGCATAAAACGATACTTTTGTATTGCGGTGTAATGATTTGCTCATGTTGTTTTTCCTTGGGCGGCGAAGTTTGTAAGTGCTTTCGAAAGCCTTAAAAAAGTCCGCTGTCTGCGCTGAAAATATCATCCAGTTCTCGCTCGACCTGTACTCGAATCTCGTGTTGAATTCGAACATTCAGGTTGATAGTTATGGGCTCACTGGGCATGGCCACTTGTACCGTGGGCGTGCAACTTGCTGTAAAAAGCGCGCTCAGGGCCAGAAAGCAGCCCAATTTGCCAAGGCCCGCCGAAACAGGCCGTGCGTCTGATTGTTTGATTGCCAGCATTTTGAAGACTTCCTGTGTTTGATCTGATTCTAATGTAACACGACATGCTGAATTGCAGCTGAATGTTGTGAACAGTTAAAAACAATTAGCGTTGCTCCAATAAATCCTGCAAGCGCTCGGTGATATTGTCTGCCGCCTGCAGGCTTTGCAGCAATGCCGGTATGTTGTCGCTGATGTTCAGGTTAAGGTTGATGCGTTGTCCCTGTCCAACGTTTGGGCTCTGCCCCTGCATCTGCAGAGAGAGTTCTAGTTCACCAAGCTCATCAAAGTCCACGCCAGCGCTGAGCGTGTCGTATTGGTAGTCTTCCAAAGCCTGATACACAAGGTCCAGACTCTGGTTGCCGGTTGTGGCGGAGCCCTGATCGTAGCGAATGGAACCGCCTTGCTGCGATGCCGTCAGTTGCCCGCCTTCAATCAAGGGGGTCAGTCCCTGAAGTCTGACCGGAAGAGTTCCGCTGATAATGCCAGTCGCACCGACCTGCTGATAAGCACTCAGGCTCAATACCTGCGCAAGGTCAATCGCATTGATTTCAACAACAAAAACTTCACCGGGTGTTGAAGCGCTGTTTTCCTCGGGTAAAACGATATGGATATTGTCGGTGCTCGCAACACCACCAAAGACTTGCGCCCGCGGCGATTCAAGATGAATCGTGCGGCTGGCAGTATCAAGGGAAACGGCGCTCTGCAGGTTGAACAGCGGGATGCCGGGGTCAAGCTCGCGGATGTTAAGTAAAAAAGGCGCTTGTGTTGTAACTGAAAAATCTTCATGCAGATCCCAGGCGCTGGTTGCCGTGAGTCCCGCAAATACTATTTCATCCGCAAACCCTGCAAGATCCGTCAACTGCAGCCGCATCTGCCCAGTGGGAGCCCACGCGAGAGTGCGGTCATTCATTTGCCAACTGATATTGCCATCCAGGTTGATTGTGCCATCCAGCAGATCCGCTTCAAATGGCAACGGTGCCACAAAGCTGCTGAGTCTTGAACCGGTGGGTGACAAATTCAGCTCGCCCATCCTAAACGTGGCATTACCTGAGTTGCTGACTGTGTTGTGCGCGGCAACAATCGACATCAGGGGTTGATCAGGATGCAGAACATCCAGTTGTATTTGCAACTGATCAGCGTTGGTCCATTCTATTTGACTGTCCCATTGATACGGCCAGAGGTTGTACGGTACCAATGTTGTATAGACCTGAGATATTTGCAGGCCGGTACTGGCAGAGAGTTGTTGCAGGAATGACCGATCTGTTGGCCCGGCAAAGTCAAACTGTGCGTCGAGTTGCTGCAGATTAGCTGTCAGGCCGCTAAGGCTGGCATTTTCACCGTTGGTCAGCGTGCGTATGACAGGTAATCTGATTGTCACCTTGTCTGCAAGCAAGCTAGCCTGTCGTGCCTGAAGATCAATGCTGACTAACACTTGCTCGTCTACAAAGGCTTCAAGTTGTTCAACGCGATTTTGCGCGTAGTTAGCTGATGCCAGTGTTGCCACTGGACCAGCCGGCAGCGTTATTGTGATCGCTGGGGTCTGGTATTGCAGTTTGATATTACTGGCAATATTGATTCCTGCCAGGGAGATGTCCGGATTCTGGAATGCATATGTGCTCAACTGAGCATTCACGTGGGCGCTAGCGTCGCAATCGCTCAGTGAGCTGCAGGATAGATTAATGTTACTGATATCGACACTTGAGTCTTCAGCCCCCCGAACCTTAAACCTCAGATTGCTCTCAATAACATCCAGCGATAGCGTCTGATCTCCCAGATCAAGCTGCAGTTGCGAGCGAGGGCCGGTGATCAGTTCCAGCTGCTCGATGTGCTGCTCACCATAACTGAGTGAGTCGAGTGTGATTCGCTCCCCGTCGGGTAACGAGATCAACAGCGAGGGTGCCTGGTAACTGAAGTTTATGAGGATGCCCGTCTTGCTGGCGCTGATGCTGAGTCCGTTCTTGGGCGATTGAAAGGCATCAATGTCGATATCCAGTCTCGCGTTGCCTGTGCACTGCTGAATGAGGTCGCATAACAGACTGATCGATGTGATGCGCGCTTCGATCCCCCCAACACTGCCATTCACGGGCATCAAAACATGTGCCTGATTTACGGTCAGCGATTTTATGTGTCCGTTGAGCAGATCAAGCAGCTCAAAGTCCAGTTGAAACTGTTCGACTCTCTGAATAGCCGGGGATTGTTTGACCCGCAGTTCAATGGTGTTCGCGTAGACACTGTCCCAGCTGAATCTTGCCCCGCTGATCGTGAGAACTTCAACACCATAAGGAGCCAGCATACGATTGGCCAGCGATACAGGCAGCCGATCTTTCTGCAGGTAAATCCACAGCATACCTGCCAACAGGCCGATGACCACCAACAGCAAAAAACGTTGCCAGCGGAAGGTGTTGCGGTGGGCGGCGTCAAGGTTTTTCATCCGTTGAGTTTGACATGTGCCCGTCTGCAGACCAAGTGTAAAAAACAAAACGCTTGAATTCGGGGTGGGTGTCACATACTCTGCGGAATGAGTCAGCCAGACAGTCGCTATCGGAACCGCTTTCTTTTGCGCGTGAGCGTAATTAAAGGCATCTGGTGGAGGAAAGTCCGGGCTCCATAGAGCAGAACGCCAGGTAACGCCTGGGGGGTGAGAGCCCACGGAAAGTGCAACAGAGAGTAGACCGCCAGTTCATGCGCTTCGGCGCTGAAAAGGTAAGGGTGAAAGGGTGCGGTAAGAGCGCACCGCGCGGCTGGTAACAGTTCGTGGCACGGCAAACCCCGTTCGGAGCAAGACCAAATAGGGATCCATCGGTGTGGCTCGCACTGGATCCGGGTAGGTCGCTAGAGGTCAGCAGTGATGCTGATCCCAGATGAATGACTGTCCAAGACAGAACCCGGCTTATCGGCTGACTCAACTCATTTTGTCTATTTTCCCTCCTAAAAAATCAAATATTTAACAAAGCACTTTAACTTGCTTTTGCAGATCTTTGATTCTTTTTTCATTGTCTTTTTTGTGCCTTTCGCGGGCGTCAAAAAAACCATTTTTTCCTGATATTTCAGAAGCTTTCCTTCTACTCAAAAACTGCAAATAACGCTTGCATCGAGCTTTTGCCATGCCTATAGTGTCGAAATGTGGTGATAAGTGGGAAGAAATGGAATTTTGTGGGTAAATTGGGTGTTGAATGTGCTTTAGTGGTGACTTAATACCGAGGTGGTAATTGTGTTCAGGGGATCCAGTGAAGTAACTCTCGATGTGAAAGGGCGCATGGCAATGCCAGCGCGCTATCGCGAGCTGCTGACTGAAAAATACAACGGCCATCTGGTAGCAACGGTTGATTTTGTCCAGCGTTGCCTGTTGCTCTACCCGATTGATGGTTGGGAGGTCCTGCAGCAGAAGCTGGAGGCTCTGTCGAGTTTTGATGAGGCCAGTCGCAGAGTCCAGCGCATGATGATTGGTCATGCGCATGACCTGGAGATGGACGGCAGTGGTCGAATCCTGCTTCCACAGATTCTGCGCAGCCGTGCCCAGCTCGACAAAGAGCTCGTGCTGGTCGGGCAGGGCAAGAAGTTTGAAATCTGGAGTAAGGAGAACTGGGATGCCCAGGCTGATAGCTGGTTCTCAGGGGAATCAGGTGGCAGTGAGCTGCCGCCCGCATTGTTAAGTTTGTCGCTGTAATCGATCAGGGCGTGTGTTTTAGACAGAGCGGTACATTATGACTAACAGTCAGGGCCACGAAACCGTAATGCTGCATCCCGCAGTGGATGCACTGGTGACTGATCGCGCCGGGTTTTACGTGGACGGCACCTTCGGTCGAGGCGGCCACTCTCGACTGATTCTTGAAAAGCTGAACGCCGATGGCGGGTTGCTCGCCACTGATCACGATCCTGATGCCATATCAGTTGGCATGCAACTGATGCAGCAGGATGCGCGATTTGAGATCTTTCGCGGATCGTTTGCTGATGTCGATGTGCGCATCAACCAACTGGGATTCTCCAGCCGGGTCGCCGGCATTCTTCTCGATTTGGGTGTTTCGTCCCCACAACTCGATGATCCTGCACGCGGCTTTAGTTTCACTAATGACGGACCCCTGGACATGCGCATGGACCCTGATCGTGGTTACAGCGCTGCCGAGTGGATTGCAAGTGCATCTGAAGAAGAAATTGCTAATGTCATTTATGAGTTTGGTGAGGAACGCTACTCGCGCCGCATAGCAAAAGCCATCGTGCGTGAACGGGCGGTGTCGCCTATCACCCGTACTCTGCAGTTGGCAGAGATTGTCAAACTCGCCAATCCGGCGTGGGAAAAACACAAGCACCCCGCTACCCGGGCCTTTCAAGCCATTCGCATTTTTATCAATCGTGAACTGGAGTCGCTGGAGACACTGCTGGTCAAGGCGCTGAATCTTCTGGCGCCAGGTGGACGGCTGGTGATCATCAGCTTTCACTCACTGGAAGACAGAATTGTAAAACAATTTATCCAGCGGCAGAGCAAAGGCGATGATTTTCCGCGCGACTTGCCTGTGATGACTTCAGCAATAAAACCGCTGTTGGTGAAAATTGGCAAAGCGATAAAAGCCAGTGACGAGGAAGTTTACCAGAATCCTCGGTCAAGAAGTGCGGTGATGAGGGTGGCGGAAAAGCCGGTTTGAAAAGCAGTTGCTTGCACATTACTAATTGAACCAAAAAACACACAACAGACAATAATTCATGACAAGCACACAACAAACACTCAAGCACAGCAAGCAGATCTTTGATGCGACCCCGGAGTTGCCGCCAAAAGTCTTCTCGTGGCTGGGTCTTTTTTCATCAGCCAACCTGCTGGTGACGGCTCTGATGCTTGCTGTGGTGATCAGCGCGCTAAGTGTTGTCTATGTCAGCTACCAACACCGAATGACCTTTCATGAGTTGCAGCAGTTACGTGTGCAATCCAACGAACTGGATGTTCATTGGGGCCAGCTATTGATAGAGCAAAGCACCTTCGGGCTGGAGGGGCGGATAGAGCGTCGTGCCATGGAAGAGCTCAATATGACATTTCCAGACTGGTCAAAAATAATAATGGTGCGTCATGAGTGATCAACCGGCCAATCAATCGGCGGCTCAACCGGCAGGCGCATGGCGTCTGCGCCTGGTATGGACATGCCTTGCACTGGCTGCTGCAGCGATCATCTGGAAGTTATTCAGTCTGCAGTTGGTAGACGGCGAGTTTCTTCAGACTGAGGGTGATGCCCGGACGGTTCGTGTTGAGCCATTAGTGGCGCATCGCGGCATGATAACGGACAGAAACGGCGAGCCTTTAGCGATCAGTACACCGGTCAAATCTGTCTGGGTAAATCCGCGTGAACTGGCCGGTAACGAGACGGGCATCCGCGAACTGGCGCTGGGTTTGCAAATGGATGCGGATACTTTGCTGTCACAGGTCCAGGCCAGTTCGGGCCGGGAGTTCCTGTATGTGCGTCGTCGCATACCCCCGGCTGAGGCTGATCATGTATTGTCGCTGGGGATACCTGGTGTATACGCGCGTCAGGAATATCAGCGGTACTACCCTCAGGGCGAAGTGACTGCGCACGTGCTGGGTTTCAGTAACGTCGATGATATCGGTCAGGAAGGCCTTGAACTCGCCTTTGACCAGTGGCTCAAGGGCGTGCCCGGCAGTCAGCAGGTCATCAAGGATCGACGTGGGCGTATCATCCGTGAGCTCAACACCATTCAGCCCGCCCAGCCAGGAAACGTGCTGGAATTAAGCCTGGATTTTCGCATCCAGAATCTTGCCTATAAAGAATTGAAGGCAGAGTACATTTACCGCCAGGCACGCTCGGCGTCAGCTGTTGTGTTAGACGTCAAGACCGGTGAAGTTCTCGCGATGGTGAATCAGCCCTCATTTAACCCGCATAACAGAGGCAGTCTTACTGACTTTGGAGCGCTGAGAAATCGTGCAGTCACTGACCTGTTTGAACCCGGTTCAACACTCAAGCCGTTTACGGCGGTTGCTGGTGTGGAGTCGGGCTTGTATGACCGCACAACACTGATCGACACGCGACCCGGTCGCATGCGTGTTGGTCGGGACTATGTGGTTGATCGCGGTTACAACTTCGGTGAGATCTCGCTGGAAGAGATGCTGGTGAAATCCAGCAATATCGCGTCTGCAAAAATAGCGCTGGCAGTGGGTCATGAGCGCCTTCGTGATGTGTTGCTCAGAGTCGGCTTTGGTGAAAGTTCCGCCAGTGGTTTTCCGGGCGAGCGTGGCGGTGTTATGCCCAATCACCGGGTCTGGCATGACATTGAAACGGCAACACTGTCATTTGGTTACGGCATGTCAACCTCAACGCTGCAAATGGCGCAGGCCTATAGCGTGATTGCTAATGACGGTGTGCGCCTGCCCGTTACCTTGCTGAAAAACGGCAATAATATGCCAGGCGCTGCTGAACCTGAGCGCGTCATTGAGCACAGCGTTGTGTCGGAAGTGCAGCAGATGCTGGAGGCCGTGGTTGATCCTGAATTAGGTGGGTTCGATGGAGCCAGTGTGCCCTTCTACAGTATTGCGGGTAAAACGGGTACAGCGCGTGTTGTGGGTGAAAATGGATATCAGGACAACCTGCACAACTCCATGTTCGCAGGCTACATTCCTGCCGACGATCCACGCATTGTGGTGATTATCATCATCAATGAGCCACAAGGCGCTCAGCGATATGGTAGTCAGGTTGCAGCGCCAGTGTTTGCAAGAATTGCCAGTGGAGCCATGCGAATTCTCGACGTCACACCCGATCGGGTTGATCCCTCAAACATTATGAGTCTGACGGCGAGATAAGCGCATGAAAACTGTCGACCATGCTCATTCCTTGATTGCACTCAGCGCGCTGATTCCGGCTGAGTTTGAGGCGGGACTGGACGTGGGTTGTGGGTCAGTGAGCGTCAGTGGTTTGCAGCTCGACAGTCGAAAAGTCATCACGGGCGATTTGTTTTGTGCATTATTCGGTAAAAATCACGATGCACGTGACTATATTGAGATAGCCATCGGTAATGGTGCGGCAGCCGTTCTTGCCGATGAAGGTGACAAGTGTCACGGAACACGATGGGTCGGCAATGTACCTGTGATTGCGGTGGCTGGACTTCGCGCAAAACTTGGCGAAATTGCTGCACGTTTTTATCAGTATCCTAGTCAGTCTATTGAAGTGATCGGTGTCACCGGAACAAACGGTAAAACCAGCTGCACACAATTCATCGCGCAGATGCTGCACACGCTAGGTCGATCGTGCGGGATTATTGGTACTCTGGGTTGTGGCGTCTATCCGGATCTGCGTGATACCGGCTTTACCACCCCGGACGCTCTGGTTCTGCAAGGTGTACTGGCACAGATGCGCAACAGCAATACCCGAACTGTTGCGATGGAAGCCTCTTCGCAGGGCCTGCATCAGCATCGGCTGATTGGGGTAGATTTTCATACCGCGGTGTTTACCAATCTGACACGCGACCATCTGGATTATCACGGCACAATGGCCGCCTACGCGGAATCAAAGCGCAAGCTGTTTGAAAATCCTGCCTTGAAAGTAGGCATCGTGAATATCGATGACAGCCATGCGGCTGTCATGCTCAATGCGTTACCACGCTGTGTACGCAGTTACACATTCAGTATCAATAATCACCTTGCTAACGTTCATGTGAGTAAGGTGATTTTCCGCGCTGATGGTTTTGATGCCGACATCACAACGCCCTGGGGAGTTGGCCGGATCAACAGTCAGTTATTAGGGGAATTTAACCTGAGCAATGTGCTGGCCGCTGTGTGTGCGGTCATGACGCTGCCGGGCAGGTTCCGGGTAGAGGATGTCCTCAGTGCTGCGTCCCGATTGGTCGCAGTCGATGGCAGGATGGCGGTTGTCGGAACCGAGTCAGGTGTCACAGCGGTTGTTGATTATGCGCACACTCCCGATGGATTAAAAAATGCCCTGCAGGCTGTCAGGCAACATACCAAAGGCAAGGTCTGGTGTGTCTTTGGCTGCGGTGGAAACCGGGATCAGGGCAAGCGACCGCTGATGGCCGAAGTCGCCGAGTCTCTGGCGGATAAAGTGATTGTCACCGATGATAATCCCCGACTGGAAAATGCTGATGATATTGTCCGGCAGATCATGTTTGGATTCAGCCGACGTGAACAGGTCATTATTGAGCGTGACCGTGCAGCAGCGATTGAATCGGCCATTGCCGGCGCCAACAGTGGCGACGTGGTTCTGATAGCGGGCAAAGGGCATGAGAGTTATCAGGACATCGGCGGTCAGCAGATGGCGTTCAGCGATATCGAACAAGCGGGTCTGGCTTTACGTCGACGCAGGCTGGTGGCGTCATCGTCGGTTGTCAGTGGAGAGCCGTCATGATCGGAAGCCTGTCTCTGAGCAAGCTGTATCCTTTCATGCCTACCAGAATCATGGGCAGTGATGTGAGTTTTGCCCGAGTCAACACAGACAGCAGAACACTTGAGGCGGGTGATCTGTTTGTTGCACTGAGGGGTGAAAATTTTGATGGCAACACGTTTGCTGAATTAGCGCAGCACAAAGAAGCTGTAGCCGCCATCGTCAGCGAACCGCAGGCTGTCGACATTCCGCAACTGGTGGTACGCGATACAGTGCAGGCGTTGGGGTGGCTTGGCTACCTGAACAGATCAAAAAGTGATGCCGTCGTGGTTGCTATCACGGGCAGTCAAGGCAAAACCACCGTGAAAGAACTGACCGGCGCAATACTGGGCAGGCAACACCGAACCTTGGTTACTCGTGGAAATCTGAACAACAGCATTGGGGCTCCCAAGATGCTGTTGGAGATCGATGAATCGCATCAACGCGTGGTGATCGAGTTGGGTGCCAACGCCCGTGGAGAGATCGCCTGGGGCACGCGCATTACCGATCCTCATATCGTGCTGCTCAACAACGCAGCAGAAACTCACGTTGAAGGGTTCTGCGGCTTACAGGGTGTTGTCAGCGGCAAGGGCGAGATAATTGACTCCGCGCCTTCAACGCACACCGTCATACTCAATGCAGATGACCCGCATTTCCCGGTGTGGCAGCAGCGTGTCGGCGCTCGACGCTGTATCAGCTTTTCAGGTTCCGGAAAGCAATCTGCAGATTACCGCGCAGTTGTGCTGGACATAAAAAGTGACTCGACGCGCTTTGAATTACACACCCCGGCAGGATCTATTGTGTGCGAGCTGCCACTGCCCGGATTGCACAACGTGAGTAATGCCGTGGCGGCAGCCGCGCTTGCCATCGAGGCAGGTGCAAGCTTGGGGGACGCGCAGGCCGCGCTGTCAGCGGCTCATGGCGTGCATGGCAGGCTTGAGACTTTAAACGGCGTCAACGGATCCCGCCTGATTGATGATTCTTATAATGCCAGCCCATCGTCCTTCAGAGCCGCCATTGAGGTGCTGCAGCAGACAGCTGGTTCTAAACGACTGCAGAGCGTGTTGATCGCCGGTGACATGGCGGAACTGGGTGAACTTACGCAGAGTGCACACCGTGAGCTGGGTGAGTTTGCTCGCACTCGGGGTGTTAAACATCTGTGGACGGTTGGCACGTTCACCGCGATGAGTTCAGCAGCGTTTGGCAAAGGTGCAATGCACTTTGAAAACAAAAGTCGTTTGGCAGAGCACGCCCGGATTTCTCTGACAAATGAACACGTGGTACTGGTCAAGGGTTCGCGAAGTGCGGCGATGGACGACATCGTAAAAATAATAAGTGATGAGGAAGTTGATTAATGCTGCTGTTACTCGCCGAATATCTGACCACGTTAGAAAGCGGATTCGCCGTGCTGCAATACATTACCGTGCGCGGCATCATGGGTGTCATGACAGCGTTGATTCTCTCACTGATGATTGGTCCGTGGATGATCAGAAAGTTAAGTCAGCAGAAGATCGGGCAGGTTGTCCGTGACGATGGTCCAAAATCGCACTTCAGCAAAGCAGGCACGCCAACCATGGGTGGGGCGCTGATTCTGATCAGTATCGCGGTCAGCACCCTGCTGTGGGCCGACCTGCGTAATAGTTATGTGTGGGTTGTGTTGCTGACAACCTTGCTGTTTGGAGCCGTCGGCTGGGTTGATGATTACCGCAAAGTGTTTCGCAAAGATCCGCGTGGTCTGCCCGCGAAGTGGAAGTATCTGTGGCAATCCGTGATCGGTCTGGCAGCCGCCTTGTTTCTTTACTTTAATGCCACAGACCCGGTGCAAACCTCGTACATCGTGCCGTTTTTTAAGGATGTCTCAATCGATACCGGCATTCTGTTTATTGTCATCAGCTACTTTGTGATTGTCGGCAGCAGTAACGCAGTCAACCTGACCGATGGACTTGATGGTCTTGCGATTTTACCCACGGTGATGGTGGGAGGCGCGTTGGGCATCATTGCTTATCTGGCGGGTCACGCCGAATTCTCTGAATACCTGCGCATTCCTTTTGTTACCGGGACCGGAGAACTTGTCATTTTCTGCGGTGCGCTGGTGGGTGCTGGCCTCGGATTTCTGTGGTTTAACACCTATCCCGCTCAAGTGTTTATGGGTGATGTCGGCGCGTTGGCCTTGGGTGCGGCTCTGGGAGTAGTGGCCGTTATCGCGCGTCACGAAATTGTGCTGTTTATTATGGGCGGCATATTTGTTGCGGAAACAATGTCGGTGATCCTGCAGGTTGCCTCATTCAAGCTCACAGGCAAACGAATCTTCCGCATGGCGCCTATACACCATCATTTTGAACTGAAAGGTTGGCCAGAGCCCAGAGTCATTGTGCGTTTCTGGATTATTACGGTGATGCTGGTGTTGTTTGGTTTGGCAACACTGAAACTGAGATAAGCAAAAGCTGAAAAGACGAAACTGTCGTGTGGAGAAATTGATGCAGTCTGGCAATAACAATGGCGTAAAAGTGATAGTGGGTCTTGGACAGACCGGGCTGTCGTGCGCGCGTTATTTTGCTTCCAAAGGCATCAGGTTCAGTGTCATTGATAGTCGCTTCAGTCCGCCTTCGCTTGCTGAGTTTCGTGCTGAGTTTCCCGGCATTGAGTTGGAACTGGGCGGCTTCAGCAGTGATAGCTTATTAAAAGCCGATGAATTGGTCGTGAGCCCGGGCATCAGTCTGAAAACTCCCGAAATCGCCTTGGCGATGCAGAGTGGAATTCCAGTCACCGGCGACATTGACATATTCACCCGCGAAGCCAAGGCGCCAATTGCAGCTATTACCGGCTCTAATGGAAAAAGCACGGTCGTGACTCTGCTCGGAGACATGGCCGTTAAAGCAGGCAAACACGTTGGTGTCGGCGGGAATCTGGACGGCCGTGCGTGCACACCGGCGCTGGATCTCTTACGCACCGCAGGCCGCGACCTCTATGTACTTGAACTATCCAGTTTCCAATTGGAAACAACACAGCAGTTGAATGCTGAAGTGTCGACAATTCTTAATATCAGTGAGGATCATCTGGATCGTTATGACGGCATGCAAGATTACATGGCTGCCAAGCAACGCATTTTCCGGGGCAGCAGGCAAATCGTCATAAATCGTGATTCAATCGAATCGCGTCCATGGCTGGCAACAAACGCCGCGCAAAGTTTTTTTGGAATCGATAATCACTCTGAAGAAGGCGCCAGTGTTGTCAGCCATGCGGGTGAAAGCTGGATGGCGATTGATGGAAAACCGCTAATGCCGGTCAGCGAAATCAAAATTGCCGGGCGCCACAATCTCTCCAATGCCATGGCTGCCTTTATGCTTGGCAGGGCCGTTGGTTTGCCAGAAGAAGCGATGCTGGCAACCCTGCGCGAATTCTCCGGCTTACCTCATCGCTGTCAGTTAGTGCGTCGTTTTAAAGGAGTTGATTATTACAACGACTCCAAAGGGACTAACGTTGGCGCTACCGTGATGGCCTTGCAGGGGATTGGCGAAAGAACCGCTGGTGAGATTGTGTTGATAGCCGGCGGCATCGGCAAAGAGCAGGATTTTTCACCCTTGTTACCGGTACTTGACCGCTATGTAAAGCGGGTCATTCTGATTGGCAAGGATGCAGACCAGATTGCTCAGGTGATCGAACACAGTGTTGACATCATGCGCGCTACTTCAATGGAGGAAGCGGTGAACGAAGCAGCTGTCAGCGCTACGCCGGGTGATGCCGTGCTGTTGTCGCCAGCCTGCGCCAGTTTCGACATGTTCAAAGACTTTGCGCACCGCGGCAGAACATTTGCCGCAGCAGTGGAGGCTTTATCATGAGTTTCTTCTCCGTCAAATTGCCGTGGATCAGGAGCCTGGGGGCAGAATCCGCTGCCCATGTCAGCGCGACGCCCCCCTTGAATTCATTGTGGCTGGTTACCCTGACCTTGATGGGTTTTGGTCTGGTCATCATGACGTCTGCCTCGATGGATCTCGGTAGCAGTCTGGCCAATGATCCGTTGTATTTTTTCAAGCGCCAGTTATTTTTTATCGGGCTCGGCCTGATCATCATGATGATTGTGCTCACCATCAGCATGAGAATCTGGTATCGGATCAGTCATATTCTGCTGATTGTGTCCGCCATCTTGTTGATTGCGGTGCTGATACCGGGCTTGGGCACTGTTGTTAACGGCAGTGCGCGTTGGATCGACCTGGGTTTTTATCGTCTGCAGCCATCAGAAATGACAAAGCTATTTATGATTTTTTACATGGCGGCTTATCTTTCCCGTCGTCGTGAAGAAGTGCTGAACAATTGGGCTGGATTTCTCAAGCCGATGGCGATTCTGGGCTTGTTGGTGGTGCTGCTGTATCTGGAGCCTGATCATGGTGCCATTGTCATTCTGATGGCGACCACATTCACCATGCTGTTTCTTGCCGGTGCACGCCTTCACAGGTTTGTGCTGATCATGATGGCGAGTTTTGCGAGTGTGGCATCTCTGGCAATCATGAAGCCGCATGTGATCAGTCGGCTGACATCCTTCCTTAACCCGTGGGCGGATGAGTATGTCTATGGCGAAGGGTATCAGTTGACTCAGGCGCTTATCGCATTTGGTCGTGGCGAATGGCTGGGCGTGGGACTTGGCAACAGCCTGCAGAAACTGTACTTCCTGCCCGAGGCGCACACCGATTTTATTCTCTCCATTGTGGCGGAAGAAACCGGCCTGATTGGTGTGATCATTGTTCTGATGTTGTTTGCGTTTCTGATTGGCAAAGCGATGGGTGTGGCTCGGTCAGCTGAAAAGCAGGGGGCATATTTTGTGGCTTATGTTGCCTACGGTATTGCGATGGTGTTCGCCACTCAGACTTTTATCAATTTTGGTGTGAACACCGGCTTGCTGCCAACAAAAGGTTTAACGCTGCCATTCCTGAGTTACGGAGGTAACAGCCTGTTAATCAGCTGTCTGATGATGGGTGTGTTATTGCGCGCTGAATATGAGTTAAAAACCGGTCAGATGCCCCGTCATGACAGTGTGGAGGAAGCCCCATGACTGCGCAGAAAATTCTGATCATGGCCGCAGGTACCGGGGGTCACATATTCCCTGCGCTGACTATTGCCCGGGAATTACAGGCGCGTGGTGTGCTGGTTGAATGGCTGGGCACGCCCACAGGCATGGAAAATGATGTGCTGCGCCAGACCGATATTCCGCTAAATCAATTACGGGTCAGCGGTCTGCGTGGTAAAGGTCGCATGGCCTTGGTGTTGGCGCCGTTTATGTTGCTGCGCTCGGTATGGCAAGCCATTGTGCTGCTGCGCCGGATCGACCCGTGTTGTGTGCTGGGCATGGGTGGTTATGTCACCGGGCCTGGCGGCTTAGCAGCCTGGTTGTTGCGCCGGCCTTTAGTGATTCATGAACAGAACGCTGTATCGGGTACCGCTAACCGTTTGCTTCGACCGTTTGCCAGACAAGTACTTGAGGCGTTCCCCGGAACGTTTCCGCCCGCTCACAATGTGGTCAATACCGGTAATCCGGTGCGTGCGGATATTACTGCGCTGGCTGCACACACTGCTGAGTCCAGAAGCCGGGCATTTGACGGTGAACGCCCTCTGCGCCTGCTGGTGCTGGGCGGCAGTTTAGGTGCGGCCGCCATCAATCAGGTGATGCCGGAATTGTTATCACAGCAGTCTGTATCCCTGGAAGTCTGGCATCAGACCGGCAAAGGCAAGTTTGATGAAACCTGTGGGCGTTATCAGGCTTTGGGAATCGATTTGCACCAACAGCACAAAGTTGTGCCATTTATCTCTGACATGGCTGAAGCCTATCACTGGGCGGACGTGGTGCTCTGTAGGGCGGGCGCCGGTACGCTGGCCGAAATTGCCGTGTCCGGATTGCCCTCTGTGCTGGTGCCCTATCCCTTTGCAATTGACGATCATCAGACTGCAAACGCCCACTGGCTTGCGGATGCGGGCGCAGCCGTGTTGCTGCCACAGCACACGCTGACAGCAGAACTGTTAGGCAATACCTTGACTCAATTGATCAGCAATCCTGCGCAGCTCCGCGCGATGGCTGACGCCGCGCTTCGCACAGCAGTCCCCGATGCGGGTAACAAGGTCAGTGATATCTGCATGGAGGTCTGTCATGGCTGAGTTGGCCACACGCGGTCTCAATGATGCTTCCGGTCGTTACTATCAGGTGCCGGAGATGCGCCGTATCAAGACCATTCACTTTGTGGGTATTGGTGGCGCAGGTATGTGCGGTATCGCCGAGGTGTTGTTAAACCAAGGTTACAGAATCACCGGTTCTGATATCAAAGCAACGTCGGTGACTGAGCGTCTTGAGGGTATGGGCGCGCGGGTATTCATCGGCCATCAGGCCAGCAACATAGACAGTGCTGATGTGGTGGTTTACTCCAGTGCCGTGAACCGAGACAACCCCGAATTGCTGCAGGCAAAATTGACAGGCAAGCCGATTATTCCGCGTGCTGAAATGCTCGGTGAACTGATGCGTTACCGCCACTCTGTGGCAATTGCAGGGACCCATGGCAAAACCACAACAACCAGTCTGGTTGCATCAATTTTTGCTGAAGCCAAACTGGCGCCGACGTTTGTCATCGGTGGTCGTCTGAACAGTGCAGGGACCAACGCGGGTCTGGGCGAAAGCAAGTATCTTGTGTGCGAGGCTGATGAAAGTGATGTGTCGTTCTTGCATCTTCAGCCGATGGTCGCGGTGGTGACCAATATCGATGCAGACCACATGGGATCCTATGACGGCGATTTCAGCAAGCTGAAAAGTTATTTCGTTGAATTTTTACACAACCTTCCGTTTTACGGACTTGCCGTTTTATGTATCGATGACCCAGTCATCGAAGAAGTCTTGCCGCGTATCTCTCGTCCCGTCATTACGTACGGATTTTCTGAAAAGGCAGACTATCGAATCGTCGGACTCACCCAGCATCGGCAATTCACCAGTTTTGAGGTGATCAGGCCGGATGGGCACTCTTCACTGAAAATCAATCTCGGAATTCCGGGGCGGCACAACGCGCTGAATGCGACTGCTGCGATTGTGGTGGCCACCGATGAGGGCATTGGTAATGACGCAATTTGTACCGGGCTGACAAAATTCCAGGGTGTCGGCCGTCGCTTTGAATCCCAGGGGATGTTTGCGATCAAGGACGGCAGCATCATGCTTCTGGATGATTATGGTCATCACCCGACAGAAGTTGCCGCCACCGTTGCAGCGCTGCGGGCGGGGTGGCCGGAGGCGCGACTGGTGATGATTTACCAGCCTCATCGATACACGCGCACCAAGGACCTCTACGACGATTTTGTCAAAGTGTTATCCGATGTGGATGTCTTGCTGATGCTGGACGTGTACTCCGCGGGTGAGGACATCATACCGGGTGCTGATTCGCGAAGTCTGTGCCGCAGCATCCGCTTGCGTGGCCGCATTGACCCACTGTTTGTGCAGACTGATGAAGACGTGCGCGATGTCCTTAAAGATCTGTTGCGTGACGGAGATATTGTCATAACACAGGGAGCTGGCAGCGTGGGTGCGCTGTGCAAAACTCTGGCTAAACAAGGTTTTGTTTAAATGACTCAGAATAAAAGCAGTCACATGGCAGTGAAACCTTCTGAAGGCAGAATCGCTGTGTTATTGGGCGGCAACTCTGCTGAGCGCAGTATTTCCTTGTTAAGCGGAAACGCAGTTCTTGCTGCGTTGCTCAGGCAGGGTGTCGACGCGTTTGCCATTGATGCAGACAAACAACTGGTGCCGCGTTTGCTGAACGAACAGATCGACAAAGTGTTCAACATGCTGCATGGACGTGGGGGTGAGGACGGTCAGCTGCAGGGGTTGCTTGAGTTGATGCAGATTCCTTACACCGGCAGCGGGGTACTGGCCTCTGCGTTAAGCATGGACAAGATCAAAACCAAGTTGATCTGGCAGTCTTTGGGATTACCAACACCCCGGTCTGCCTTGCTGGCGTTTGACAGTGACTGGCATGGCTTGATTGCCGAGTTGGGCGAAGTAGTTGTCAAGCCATCTCATGAGGGTTCAAGCATCGGTATGTCGATGGTCAGAACTGCCGAGCAGCTCAGGCAGGCCTACGAAATGGCCAGTAACTATGACGCAGAGATCATGGCTGAGCAAAGAATTTTTGGCGCAGAGTTTACGGTACCTGTCATTCATGGCCGCGTATTCCCCGCGATTGAGCTGCGCACTCATCATGAGTTCTATGACTTTGACGCAAAGTATATCGCCAATGACACGCAGTACCTCTGCCCTGCGCCACTGAGTCCGGAAAAGAGTGCTGAATTGGCGGATATTTGTCTGAAGGCGTTTAACGCCGTAGGAGCCCGGGATTGGGCGCGCATTGACGTGATGCAGGACAAGGCAGGCAACTTCTGGCTGCTGGAAATCAATACCGTACCTGGGATGACAGATCACAGTCTTGTACCTATGTCAGCGGCAGCGCTTGGCATCAATTTTGATGAACTGGTATTGCTGATATTGAATGGTCGCAGTGATGCGCAAGACTTGACAGGAGGCGCAGAAAAATCATGAGCAATCGGCGCACAGGTTCCTTTTCTGCCTACAACGAAGGCCATGAAACGCCAGTCGACTTCGCACCCATTCGTGCAGAGAGTCGTCACGCTGTCCGGCCAGAAGGCAAAGCGGTTGACGCTGAATCAGAAAAAGCACCGCGTCGTCTGCGTGGATGGCTTGTACTGATTCTGCTTGCCGGTCTGTGTGGCATTGCTGCCAATCAGTTCCGCGCAGAGATATCCGATTCCATCGCCGTGCTTGCGCAGCAGTTGCCGGTGGTGGATCTGCCTGATTTTGACCGACCTGTTATTAACAAGCCAATCAATACGGTTCGGCTTGAATCACCGCTGCACAGAGTGACCGAACAGGAAGTCAGGATGCTGTTGGCCCGCTACACAGAATCCGGCTTTTTGGGCGTCGACGTGCAGAATTTGCGTGATGAGCTTGAGCTGAATCCCTGGGTGGAAAGCGCTACGGTGCGCCGGGTCTGGCCTGATGAGTTGGTGATAATGATCGCTGAGCAGCGTCCAGTTGCACGTTGGGGAGAAGCATCGTTATTAAACGAACAAGGCGAAATTTTCAGTCCGCCCATGAGAGGTTCTGAAACGCAGTTGCCACTCATGAGTGGACCCGAGGGAAGCGAGTCTCTCGTGCGCGCGAATTTTGAACACTTCAACACAATGTTGTCGGCGATCGACATGAGACTGCACACCATCAGCGTAGATGCGCGTGGCAGCTGGAGTGGTGTTGTTGCTGATGGTCCGGTTCTTCGTATCGGACGTGAAGATGTTGAAGAGCGCATGACAAGATTTGTCCGCCTGATCAAAGGTGGCCTGGCAGAACAGTTGGCCAATGCTGAAACGATTGATCTTCG
>CALQJO020000005.1 GCA_943330915.2 Rhodoferax sp. OV413
ATTGAGCCAATCTGCGCCAGCTCCGAGCAAATATATCCACTACCGGTTGCCACTGCGGCAACAACACCACCGACGGCCGCCGCCGCACTGCCCAGAAGCCCGCGCGCCTGCTGCTGAATGGCATGACGCGCCGTGATGTGACCTACCTCATGCGCCAGCACTGCGGCCAGTTCGTCTTCACTTTTCAGGTACAGCAGCAACCCGCGGTTGATATAGACATAACCACCGGGCAGCGCAAATGCGTTAATTTCAGGGCTGTCTATGACTGTGAAGGTATAGGCAAGATCGGGGCGATGACCGCCGGCCGCCACGCGTTGACCGACATCGTTAACGTAGGCCTTCAGTTGCGCATCCTCAATCACACGCATGGAGGCCATGACCTTGTCGTGCTCTTCCTTGCCGATTTCAAGCTCGCGGCTTTCACTCATCAACACGATATTAGGCGTGCCGGTAGCAGGATTAACCGCACAGGCTTGTATACCCAGCAACCCGACAACAGCCAACGCTATCAGCGGCGCTCGCCTGTTCACGAAGCGTCTAAGCATGGTTTCAGTCCCCCTGTACAAACTGCTTGAGCTGATCGGCCAGGCTGCTGCAGGCATTGGCTTCAACACGGGCTATCAGTGGAATTGGTATAACAATCGCAGGAATATAAGTCTGACCAACAGCATCAGCGCTGATGGTGCCCACTTCGGTTGCGGAGGAGATGTCCCAGACTCTTGCTTCGAAGCTGGAATCATCCTCCCAAGTAACGAAACCTACACAACCTCCGCCACCCGTTCCTAGACCGCAGCTCAACTGACCCATCTCATTGGTGCGCTCTGTCTGACCATCCAGCCACACGATATAGCGCACACCTAGACCGGACATGATATCGGTGACCATGGGCTGAGCCATCATAAGTTGCAGATCTTCGTTGCGCTTCGGCGCCATGCGCGGCTCAAACCAGGGGAACATGGCATCAACAAATTGCTGCTCGGGAATCACATTGATAGCGTTGTCCCCACTCGCCATACGCTCCCCAACACATTCAACAAACTGGGAGGGGTCTGCATCGTTAGGACTCACGGGGGTGCGACCTAGAATCACCACGCTGTCTTCAGAGCTGATGCCGGTTGCACCTTGCCGGAACTCATCAATGGTGGTGGTGGTGCAAGCCTGAAAAACTGCCAGCATGCCAAGTAGGGTCATTGGCCTCAGCCATGCTGAGGGCATTAAAAAGCGAGCCTTGGTAATCATGCTGACTCCTGCTGATAAAAAATGCTCCGCTACTGCGATGAGCGGCGTTGCAACCAATCGTTTACATCCGGCACACCGGTGAAGCCCAATGAGAAATTAGACGCCAGATCACGCAGCGCCGCCACGGCAGCATCGTTGATGCCGCGCTCGGCAGTACTGAACGAAGAAGCCGTTGCCTTGCCATACGCGGTCATCACCCAGTCTGCGATATACGATCCATCAACGCCGGTCAGACGCATGTTGTAACGCACCCAGACTTCATACGAATCCAGCCGGGTTTTTTGCGGCATGCCCAACTGAAATTCATTAATGCGCGGGATAAACACCGCATCAACACCTTGCGCGGCCGCCGCTTCCAGCGAATCAAGCACCACAACGCGCTCAAACATGGCGGGCAATACGGTGTTGAACAGCACCTCATGGGTGTCTCCGGAGGTAACCAGATACTCTTCTTCACCGCTGTCAGTGAGTTCGGTATAGACAAAATCCGTCAGCCCTTCGCCGTAATAAACGCCCAGCACCAACGGAATGGCCGGAATATTGGGGCGCGGATAACTGCCCTCGACGTTGACGGTGCGTGCCGCACACGATGCCAGCGTCAGCAGCACCATCAGGCTAACCAGCAGCGGCTGCAAACGGCACAGGCTGAACACTGGTTTGGCCGTCCGCCTGCTCTGTGCAAGAACTGCGGCAGGGACTGCGTGGTTAACGCTAACTGTACAATTGCTCACCAGACACTCCTGTTCAACGTGTGAAATCGGAACCGGCCTTACTCATAGGAGTTAAGGCCCACAAAACTGCCACCGTTACGCTCCGCCAGTTCACGCATCAGGTTGGCGAACCGGTAAAGACTGTCCTGATAGCGGGGATCGAGATCAAACAATACCGGAAATCCCACGGCGTGAATACGGACGAGACGACTTCCCTGATCATCGGCAGCATTTAAGCGGTCAACCGTCTCCACCACCCGTGTAATGGATCCGCCCGGTTGAAAGTCATCACCAAACACGTAAAGACTGATTTTCTGTCCCGGCGCATAAAAAGAGCTGATGGCGCGGGTAATGCCTTCCACAGGGCTGCTGTTGCTGAACGGTGCCCAGTTGCGCAAGGTGCTGATGATTGCCTGCCGGCGCGCCGGGGTATCCGGAATCCACTGATTGCGATAGGCGGGGAACATGTAGTCGCCCATATCATTCATCACCTGAATGCCTTTGACTTCCGGGTAGATATCCAACACTTCGGTAATCATCGCCAACACCCGCGGCCAGGCGTTGTAGAACATACTGCCCGAGGTATCGATGATAAAAATAATGTATTCGCTGTCGACCGGCACTCCGCCAATGACGTTGTTGGTGCGGGTAAACTCGGTGCCCAGCAGGCGCTGCATCTCGTCAGTCAGTGACTGCCGGGCAATGGCCAGGCGGTTCTCTTCCTCAACCCGTTCATCCGCAATGTCGTTGGAGGTTTGAAAGCGGCCCTGAATGTTGGACATCTCCTGTTGCAACAATGCAATCCGGTCTCGATAGGCAGACAACTGTTCCCGTTTTGCGTCCAGATCTCTGTTCAAAATAGTGGTTTCACCGCGGATTTCAAACAAGGTTTCCTGCAGCGCGGCGATGGGCTGATCCAGCTGCACATCGGATTGCTCCAGCGTAACCGGGTCGGATGTCTCGGTAATCAACAGCAACAGAATCATGGCGCCAAATCCGCAGGAAATGACATCCAGAAAGGCGATGGTTGAACCCCCGCCGCCGTCACCCTGTTTTTTTGCGCGCCGTGCCATGATTACGCGACTCCCTCTGTTGATTGCATCGGTACTGACCGCATCGGTACTAACTGCATCGGTACTGACCGCAGCTTGAATGACTGTAACTGGATTACTTGAATGGCGTACTGACGTGTTGAGCGCTGCATTATGGCCAGTCCCGTGAAGGGGTGATAAACGACCCGCCACTGCTTAACGCCAGCTGCCAGAACGCAGCCGACGAGGCTGGGTCGCCTTCCATCGGCAGCAAAATAGTGTTCACCGGAATGTTTTGTGGCAACGCTTCCAGCGCGTCACTGAACAGTCGCAGGCGATCTCGCGGCGATATGGTGCTGGCGCTGGACGGTCGGCTGCCCTGTGTTGGCAAACTGTCGGTAATCAGATACACGTTGTCCGGCGGGGGTGACATGGATGCAATCGCGCGGAACGCAGCTTCCAGATTATTGCCACCATCAGCACTGACCATCTTTAACTGACGGATGACTTCATTGAGCTGATCCTGATCCGCCACTTCCAGCCATTCATCATTACTGCCTTCCAGCACACTGCTCACTGACTCGTTAAATGTCATCACCTGATATTGACTGACCAGCGGCAACTGGCTGCTGATCCACTCCACAATGCGCACGGCGCGCTGCCACTTGGGCGCATTACGCTTCACATCGTCGGCCATGTTGCGTGTGCGGATGATATTCACCACCGTGTCGTCGAGCATGCTGGCGGAACTGTCCAGCAAAATCAGAATACGGTTACCACCCAGGAACATGCCGGTCAAATACTGACGGTCTCCGTCCCCAACAAATTCGCGGCTACTGACGCCGCGCTCTTCCACAGCACTCGCCTGCAGTCTGAGCAGCTCTTCTTCCATGGCCTGAATGTCGGCGCGCAACTGCTCAAGGCTTTCTTCTGTCGCCATCGAATTCCCTTCCATGGCCGCCAGCTGGGACATAAAGTCTTCGATATCACTTTGGACGCGCTCGGCCAGCCCCTGCGCTTCTACGACCTCCAGGTTGATTTCATTTAAGGTGTTGCGCACCTGAAACAGATTTTCCTCACCTTCACGCACGTCCACTTCCAGCATGGCGACTTCGGCACTGAGCAGGGGATTATTCTGTGTCCGGGCTTCAGTCACGTTATGGTCAATAATCAGGAACAATAAAATAGCCGCGCCAAACCCGCATGACATCACGTCCAGAAACGCCAGACTGATGGGGTCAAAATTGCTGCGCGACTTTCTCTTAGCCATGGTTCAGGCCACCGTCATGCACATGGATACACTGCATGTCCGCGTTTATGGCGCCAAACCGGATCTGGTCGCCGGGCCGCAGAGCGCGTGTTGTGGTCACCGCGTCCCCATTAACCGTGAGGCCCTCACTGCGTGGCAGCAGTTGCGCGACATCATCCTGCCTGCTAATCACACATACTTGCGTACCCGCGCTGCGGGAATTGTCTGCCGGGCCCATGGTTCTGATCACAACAGCGCAGTCTTGCTGCAGGCACACATCAACGGGCAGCGGCCAGGCAATACCCTCACTGAGCACATGGGTCACTGATCGCTGCGACACCGCTGGCGTCTGGCTGACGGATACCAGATTGACTGAGAGCGGAGATTTCTCGTGCGAATGGCGCAGTGTGTCCAATGCCAGCACATTCAGAAAGGGCACCGTATCCGCGTGGCCAGCTGACGCAGGGCCGGTGTTAGCTGCAGCGCGCAGACACAGCGCTGCCAGTTGTTGCGGACTGACCTGATGATTCATCGCTGACAGACACTGCTGCAAACCCGGAATCAGTGCGGCACGCCCTGATAACAGCACTGGCATCGACGGGTCGGTGATGATGCGCGTGGCATGCTGCGCCACTTTCTGAAACACCGGCTCTAGCGCGTCCAGCACATCGCTGAGGCTGATACGGGCCTGTATCGTATTGTTATCCGTCTGCACCCGCGCGATCAGTTCCTGATCTGCGTCATAGAAGTGCTGCAGCCAGAGCGGGATCTGGTTATACAACTGCTGTTCCCACGCCGCGCTGTGTTGCGGATTAAAGCGCGCCTGCGCCACAAACGCCTCGGTCGCGGTTTGTACCAGACTATTGGAGATTGCCGTCCAGCCGGCACCCGCCACCACACTGACCGCATCGCGACGCACCACACTGCCGTCGGTGTGCAAACGCGTCAGGCTGAGCTGATGCAGCTGCACGTCGACGTAAAGCAATTCTGAATCTGCCGCCAGTTGATGGCTGGCGCTGACCAGCGCCGCATCCATCATGGCCACCGGCTTAAACGGGCTGTGTTTGAGCACTCCGGTCAGCACCGCCAGTTGTTCGCGACTGAAACTGGCCGGCACGGCAATCACAATCTCGCCTTCAAAACCACTTTCCTGCGCCAGATGTAACAGGTGCCCGTGCGCCACGTCTGCGTAATGACGGAAATGCGCGACCGGTCGGGTCAAGGGCGTCATCCCGAGCCGGTGCCAGAATTCATTGTTGGTTCCCAACGGATTAAGCCGGCTTTGTTCAGCGGCCTGTTGGCCAAACTGCACATGTTTTCCATTGACCAGCACATACCCCGGACTGCTGAACATCAGGCCGTCCTGGTTATATAAACCCAGCTGATGGTCATTCAGTTCCAGGACGGCTCTGCTCATACTGACGCTGCCTGTGGGTCATCCAGCGACTGGCGTGAACTGGCTCGTGTTCCGTTGCGCTCTCCGTTGCGCTCTCCGTTGCGCTCTGGCACCTGCAGGTAGGCGATCAGGTGGTCGTTGCAATAATTCTCGGAGTCCAGCACCAGACGGTCCTGGATCAGCGACAGCTGGTGCAACAGAAACATCAACAAAATGCTGGTGACCAGTGCCACAAACGTTGAGTTAAATGCCACCCCCAGACTCATGGTGACGCCCATGATGTCACCGTTGACGGCCTGTTGCGCCTGCCCAAGTGCCGTACCGATTCCGCGCACTGTGCCCAGGAAGCCGATCGAGGGAATCGCCCAGGCGATATAACGCACAATTGACAGCTCGCTTTCCAGGCGGTCCGCCTCACTGTCGCAGACATTACGAATGGTTGCTGCCACATCCTGCACGCTGCGGGTGGTGCCAAACCGGTGTAACCCCGACAGCACCGCGCGCGGCAACAAAAACTGCTGTTCATTGTCTGGTAGCGCCTGTACTGGCCGGGCAAAATTGCGCGCATCTTCTGGCAGGATGCTGGTACCCGCTGACACCTGCAGCAGCTCGCGCTCCAGCAGCGCGCGTTCCTTCATGGTGCGCGACGCTTTCATGCCAATGATGATCATGGCCCAGAAAAACAGAATGATGCAGGTTTCCTGCTCAAAATCGCGCAGCACAATATAAATGGACTGCTCGGGAACATAGGTGTCGTCGGCCTGCTGCAGCTCAGCCTGCTGATCCAGAATGATGTCGGCGTTGGGCCTGATGACCGCCACATACACGGCATGCACCACAATAATCACAATCACCAGTGCAAACAGTTGGTAGATCACTTCGGAAAGGTACTTGTGTTTCATGCCTTGCTTCCTGCCCTGTGGCGCATCACATCGCCATGGTTGTTTGGGTTGTTAAATGTCGACCGGGAATGACACACCCAGATCCTGCGAAATCTGCTCAGACGGGATAAATCGTCCGTTGCTGCGCGCCCCCGGCTCGATGGGCTGGCTGTCGATATCCGGCAGGGGCTCCGCTGTGTCCTGCGCCGCCGCATCACCGGTTGCGGATTCTGTCTGGTTCTGCGCCTGGTCACCGGCGGGTTGCTGACTCTGGTTTTGTTCAGTCTGGCTGGGCGGCGGCTGCGTGCTTTGAGCAAACAGTGATGCAGACAGTGATGCAGACAGTGCGGCGCTGATCGCCATCACGGCCAGTAACAACCCGCTTGCCAGTCGATTATGCCGTCTCATTGTCAGTCCCCCAGATACCGTGCAACACGAAAACCCAGATCATTACGGGCTTCTTCACCAAAGTCCCGGTAAGAGGGTCTTAACTCTGACATGGTGCCATGCGCCCAGCTCGAGCCCTTGATGGTGCGATAACGTCCCTCATCCGGCCCTAGCGGATCCGTTTCACGGACACTGCTCAGCCCACTGACTGCGCCGTAGACATCATGCACCCATTCCGAGACGTTGCCGGCCATGTCGTAAAGACCGAGCGCCGATGGCGCAAACTCGCCAACATTGGAGGTTCCGGAATAGCGGTCATTCACTCCGCGCAGATATTGACCCAGAAAAGCCGCCGTGGATTCATCTGCAAAATTGCCGTATTCCGCGGTGGGAGGCCAATCGTCGCCCCAGGGGAATCGCCGTGTTCCGCCCTGGCCATCGGCCCGCGCTGCCCACTCCCACTCCGCCTCAGTCGGCAATCGGTAGCCGTTGGCATCTGCGTTGATACCGGTCACCACGTCATTTTCAATCACATAAAACGCAGTCAGCGATTCCTGCGCGCTTAACCAGTTGCTGTACAGCGCTGCGTCCAGCCAGGTGACCTGCACCACGGGCTGGTTGGCCAGATCCAGCGACACACCCTGTAAGGTGCCGGATGCATGCTCGGTACGGAAAAGCCGGAATTGCTCGTTTGTCACCGGATGCAGCGACAGATAAAACGGTTTTTCCATGTTGACATCACGCAGGGTTTCGTTGGCTCGACGGCCGGGTTCCCGTCGCGATGATCCCATGGTGTACGGGTAGGGATTAAACAGTTGCAAGGTCTGTCCGCCGGCGCTGGTAATCACCGGTTGGATGGACTCCTGACGAGCCTGCTCCTCCGTCTTAAGTTGTACCCGAATTTCCTGATCAAGGCCGGGCCGCGAGGTGAAGTTAGCGGCGTAGGCAACAAAACCTTCTTTGCGGATCTCGATGCGCTGCGTCGCCGCAATCAGCTCGATGGTCTGGTTGGCGGCGCCCTTGAGTTCGCCATCAACATACAGTTCAGCGTCCGGCGGCTCGGCAATCACCCGCACCAGACTGGTGACCGGATCCAGCGCAACCGTGATGTCCTGCTCCTGCTCAGCCACCGTGGTGATGGAGCGCGATGCCGTGTCAAATCCGGTGCGGAACAGCCGCACATCATGCGGCTGCCCCGGGGGCAGTGAAACCTCAAGCGGCGTTTGGCCGCGGAACTCACCGTTGATAGTGACGTTGGCATTGCCTGGCACCGAGCGGATAAACACCAGGCCATCGGCAGCTTCCAGCGCGACATCCGCCACACTGACATCCGCACCGGCAGTGACCTGCAGATCGTCTTGCCAGGCCTTATATCCGCTACGCTTCAGCGTAATGTCGTACGCGCCCTGCAATAACTCGAGGCGTGCCGGCGTAACTCCAAGCACCTCACCATTCACAATGATGTCGGCGCCGGCCGGCGAGGTGTTAAAACTCACCTGTGCCCAAGCCGGTGACATCAGCACATCCACGGACTGTTGTTGCAGCCGGCCGGCAACGTCCACCGTACCAGTGAAGTCCAGGTAGCGTGGCTGCTGCACCTGTATTGAATAAGAGCCGGGCGCGACTTCGACGTCAGTGAGCGGACTGACACCCAGATCAACGCCATCCAGCAGCACCCGTGCGCCCTCCAAGACCTGACCGTTATCACCGGTCACCTGCACACTGACCAGACCGGGACGCGGCAACAGCGGCAGTTCAAGGGTTTGCGCCTGTTCATCACTGATGCTGATGTCCGCCAGCAAATCAAAATAGCCTGGCGCACTGAGCTGAACCTGATACTCGCCAGAGCGCATCAGGTACCGCGGGCCGACCTGCACAGCGATGCCGCTGACAATATCAACCAGCGCATCGGGCGGCGATACATCCAGGAATACGGAGCGTGCGGTCAACACAAACCAGGCCGGCACGCTCACCGCCAGCACGCCCAGACCAATCACGGCGTGATACCAGCGCAGCGCCAGTGTTATGCGGTTTTGTGGCGGCGGGGGCGGAGAAAAATCGACCGGGATGATGATGTCGATCTGATCCAGAGACGGGATCTGACCGGCTTGTTCAGGTTTGCTCGGGTGTTCCTGCATGGATTCAGCGCCTGTCGACTGCAGCTACCTGCTCGTTGCAAGAAATGGTCAAAGGATTGAGCTGCTGGCCAAACCCTACCACAAACTCTTCCCGTACATCGCGATAACCGGGTCGGGTACCCACAGCAATGTAACGACCAGGTTTAAGTTCCAGGGTTGTTTCAGTAAAACTGCCCAGTCGCCCCACCTGAAAAATAGTGACGTCGGTGGCGTTATTGGAGATCAACGTGAGCTGCACCGGTATCTGCATGTCTGCCAACAACTGGCGGGTACGCTCGATCTGACTTTGCAATCGCGGCCCCAAGGTCATCTCGTTGTCCTGCTGCAGATCGCTGGCCAGGTCTGTTGCAATCTGCAAAACGGCGTTGGCCTCCTCCAGCGCAGCACTCTCTGACAGCCGCAGCGGATTGTTGAGGTTAAGCTCCAGCAAATCATCCAGTTGCACGCGCCTTGCGGAATAATCGCGGCCTTCCTGGGCAAAGATCAGATTGCTGTCCAGTGCCAGAATAGCGTCATAGGCGGCGATGGCCTGTTGCCATTGCTCCGCACTTTCCAGCGACAAAGCCAGTGTGCGCTGGGTTTCAATCGCCCGCAGAGTAAGCTCCGTGCGGGTCTGATCAATGGCTTGCTGAGCCTGCTCGTTACCCGGCTTGATTTGCAGTGCGCGCTCAAACGCCACAATCGCCTGATCCGATTGCGACTGCTGTAACAGCGCAAAACCTTCCGACATCGCCTCGGTAAACTGTGCATCAATCTGCAGCTGTGCGTTGCGGGCCATCAGTTCGCTGATGCGGGGATGAGTACTGTCCAGCGCGCTTGCCTGCTCAAACAGCACCACTGCGGCGGCCAGATCACCGGCCGATTGCAGGCTGTCGCCCTCGGCCAGCAGACGCTCGACCTCGTCCAGCACCTGTGATCGACGCACACCGTCATCTGCAGCGGCGCTGGTTGGATCAATTTGCGCCGCCAGCGAAAAACTCGCCAGCGCGGTGGCCGCATCGGAAGTTTGCAGTGCCGCTTCGCCCGCTGTCATCAAACGCTCAAATTCCTGCGGCCGCCGCTGCTGTAATTGCGCCAGCGCCTGATCAGCTTGCTGATAAGCCAGCGAGGCATCCGCAAAATTGGCGGCCCGGTAAAACTCATCACCACGGCGGGCACTGGCAACAGCAGCTTCATATTCCTGAGCGGCCCAGGCTGTCACATGGGTCACCTCCAGATCCGTCTGGCGCTCCAGCAGACTCGCCAGCGCATCCTGAGCGTCGCGACGCTGCCGGGCATTCTGTGCTTCTTCAAAGGGTGACATGGCAGGGCTGGCAGACTGAACCGCCGCCGGCGTTGCAGGTGTTTCAATCACGGGCTGCGAAACACGCGGCGTCAACGGTAATTCATACTGCTGCACAACATTGGGCAATACAAAAATTACTGCCAGCGCCAGCAGCACAAGCGCGGCTAACGCAACCCAGATCCAGGCGGATATTTTGTCGCTGCCGGCCGCCCGCATCAGATACCGCCCGTTTCCGTCAGGTAGATTTCCATCAGGATCTCGCGCCATTGTTCATACTGTTCTTCAACCGTACCGGTCAGCATAATCTGCCGGTCATCCAGCTCGATGACTTTCGGTGCAACCTCAGCTTCCAGTGAAGCACTTAACTCGCTGAGCGCGGCAACGTGCATTTGTGCCTGCTGAGTCAGCTCAAATCCACTGCGCACCAGATACGCACCAGCGGCCACGCCGGTGATGCCGGCCATCTGCGCACCGGCGTTGTTCTGCCCGACAGCCGCGATGCCGCCGGCAAGGGCTGCAGCCCCGGTGATAAAGCGTCTGCGCGCTGAACGCTCAGCCTCTTCCAGTGCCAGGGTCTCGGTGAAACTCAGTTCCCGCCAGGCATCATAGGGACCGCGCATCTGTCGGGCATAGGTGGCGTAATAATCCTGCACGGTGTCAACAAACAGGTTATCGCGCTCGCGGATATCCAGAATGCGGATAAGTGCCGGGTCATTTTCTGCCGGCAGGCGCGTCAGTGTGGTAATTCCCCGTTCGTTTTCGGTCAGGTAACTGCCAAAAATGTCGGGGGCGAAGTTGGCAGCAAACTGCAGTTCAGACACGGTGCGCAGGGTACGCACCTGTTCGTCGGTGACTGAACTCTGACGGAAAGCCAGCAGATCATTGGCTATGTTGTTGTAAATCACCTGAAACGGATCATGAGACTGGCGCTGGGTCAGGTCATAGTTGTACTGGCTGATATGCTCTTCATAGTCACGCGTGTACCAAAGGCGCCCGGTGGAATCGGTGACAGTGACCTTGATGATCATGCCTTCGCCATTGGACAGCAGAATCTGCCCATCCAGATAAACGTCCATGGTGGTTTGCGGGGCGGGCAATATTCTGACCACACCCCAGTTGCCGGAGCGCTGCAGGGTTTCTGCCATCAAATAGGGCGCGTAGCGTGACTCGGCCCGACGAATCTCCGGGTTGGTGCGGTCCAGATCATCTTCATCAATTTCATCGATACCCGGGTCAAATACCCGTATACCGATGTCCAACAACAAGGCTTCGTCCAATGGCACATCGCCCTGCACGATTGGCACAAACTGCGTGGACTTGACCGATGTGGTGGCACAGGCGCCCAGTACCAGCATGAGCAGCACGCTGTAAATCTGCAATGGTTTGAAAAACTGCCTTATGGTTAACGTCATATAGCTCACCTCACTGCAAAATCCCTGTGTAACGTCGGTATTCATCCCAAAGTCTTTCGCGTAACTCAGGATCGGGTTCGTTCATGGCGGCTTCGCGAATCTGTCGTGCAACCACATCGTCATTGTCGCCGCCCGGAATATCCTCAGGTACTGGATAAGCACCTTCTGCTTCTGCCGACGGGCCGCCCTGGCGTCCACCCATCGATCCACCCGAGCCACCCCCTTGAGGAGCCTGACCGGAATTGCTGGCAATCACGCCACCCGGCATAGCTGTGCCCTGTGGACCCTGTCCACCCTGGCCCTCGCCCTGGCCGGGTATCTGTACGCCCGGCAACCCTCCGGCGCCACCGGCCTGATTCCCTTCACTGTACAAGCCGGCCGGATCGCCACCTGCTTCGTTGCTTTGGCGCTGTGCACGGCTGCGCTCTGCCAGAATCAGACCATCAAAATCCTCATAACCGCGCCCCAGCGCTCCATCAAGCACGGCCACACGATCCTGAGACGTCATGACGCCGCCAACGCTACCACCGGGAATGCCTGCGCGACCGCTTGGCAAGCCTCCGGGGATTCCGCCACTACCTGTTCCGGGGAATCCGCCAGCGCCCGTTCCTGTGCCCTGCTGAGTGCCTGTTCCGCTGCCTGTGCCCGGCATTGCGCCGCCGACCGGCACACCAGCAACAGTGACACCACCGCTGCCAATGGTCACTCCACCGGCGCCTATGCTGACGCCGTCAGTGCCAACACTGACGCCACCGGCGTTGACACTGCCAGTAATGCCGCCGTTACCATTGCCCGAGGCTGCTGATTGTGTACCGCCGCTGTTGCCTGATCTGGCACCGGCGGTACTGGCCGTACCCTGCGGCCCTGCCCCCGGCATACTGCTGTCACCGGGCAAGCTGCCATCGCCGGGTGTTGCAGGTCGACCCGAGCCGGCAGTGCCTGGCGTCATCTGGCCGTTGCTGGCGGATGTGCCCGACGAGGAACTGCTGCCTGTTGTGCTGCTTTGCGAGGAAGATGGGGTGCGCCCACTGGAAAAATCCGGCAATCCTGGCATGGATGCAGAAGCACGGGATGACGAGCTTGACGATGAACTGGATGAAGAGCTGGAGCTGGAACTCGATGACGAACTGGATGGCGAGGGCATAGACGGCATCGACGACGATGGCATCGATGGCATTTGCGGCATGCTGGACTGTGTCTGCTGGGTTGTCTCACATGCGCTCAGTAATGCGGCAGACAGCCCCATGGCAATAACCAGACGGTGTTGCAACAGTTTCATTTTTCCTTACTCCACCTGCACGCAGCAGATCGATGATGGTGCCTGAGTCTCAGACAATTTGTCCGGGCCATTATTGCGCTTCATTCAAATCAGATTCAATGCCAGCCGATGTATTGTCTGTGACCGCTGCAGAATCCACAGCGGTTTCTGAATTCTCTTCACCGCCAGTGAAGCGCTCCGGATCATACGGAAAACGATATACCAGGCCTCGGGTAATATCCGGTGTGCCGTCCCGTAGCGCAGGCCTGAGCACACTGCCACGCAGAGCCATCACCATATTGCGCCTGACGTTCTCGTTAATCTCGCTTGATGACTCCATCAGCTCAACATTGGTCACCCTGCCATTGCGGGTCAGGTCAAAGCGCATGGTTACCCATGGCCAGGACTGACGCGGCTGTGCACGCACGGACCGCGTTGCTGAAAACGCGGTGGCCATGGCGATAGAACTGCCCTGCGCCAATTCCATGGTTTGCTCCGGTTGCATAAAATTTTCAAAACTCGGAATTAATACCATGCGATCAAATACGTCTTTTTTCAGCGCGTCATCTTCGCTGGCCAGCAGTTCCCAGGCTTGCTCATAAACACTTTCTGCTCGCTGTCTGCGATCAAACAGCAGATTCCAGTCAGCCATGTCCAGTACTGCTTCTGCATGCAGCTTGCGCATTTCGCGCTGAATTGACGAACCGGGTGTCGACTCCCCGACCCTTTGCTCTCTCATGGCAATGATCTGCCCGAGCACAAATTCGCCTTGCAGAAAGGGGTTGTTATGCTGCCGGTATTCCCCCGCAGTGATTCTATCCGCCCACTCATCATCCACCTGGCGCGTTTTGGCATACAGTGTTTCTGGTCGGTTCTGCACACCAGTTCTGTGCATCAGCCAGGACAGATAGGCCAGGCGGTGCAGGTAGCGCTCACGTGGATAGTTCTCCGGCTGCGGCTGAGCATCCACCAGACTCATTGCCACACTGTACAAACGGTAGGCATCAATCAGACGCGCTGAAGGTAACTCTCCGCGCTGATCAGCAAACGCATTCAGATGCCATTCTGCATAACTCAGCAAGGCCGGAATCAACTCCGGATTACCATCGCCGAGACTGCGGCTGTGAATGTAGAAGTGGTACTGCTCGAGACTGTCCGCCTCTGGCCATTCACCAAGCGCCAAATGACTTTGTACCTGCATTTTGATAGCGGGGCCTTGTTCAAGGCTGAACAGCCCGTGATTGACCCGACTGATGTGGACTGCGCGCTCAAGCATAACCAGCGCTTCTGTATGTTTGTCCTCCGCTTGCAGCAGCCGGGCCAGACTGATCATGGACTCCGCGATCATCGGGTGCCAGGTATCGCCAGTGGCTTCCAACGTTGCAACGGCTTGTTCGAGGCGCTCTTGTTCTGTCTGTTGCCCGGTGAGTTCCTGAGCTGAAACGGACCAGGGCAAGAACAAACCCAGTATCAGGCTGATGCGCCGCATCAAGCGGCCGCAGTATGTCAGCTGCGCGCTAAAACAGGCCGTCCATTGACTGGGAATTTTGTCGCTCGAACAACGTCGCAAACGCATACTGGGCTCTCCGGCGTGGGAATCCAACTCTATATCGCGCTGAAATTATTTCCTATCTCATTTCTATGACAAACTATCGCGAGAATAGTACCGGCGGTAGCAAACATTTAATTCGCAGCGCTTCACTCTCTTGCCCTTGGCCAAACGAAAACCAGAGTACTCAGTCAATGCCGGAATTACCAGAAGTAGAGACCAGCCGTCGCGGCATTGATCCGTATCTTTGCGGAAACACCGTCACTGAAACCCGTATCCGCCAACCGATGTTACGTTGGCCGGTATCCGAGCAGATCATCAGCGGCCTGGCCGGGCAAACCATCACCCACACCGGACGTCGTGGCAAGTATCTGCTGCTGTTCACCGGGCGCGGCTGCGTCATCATTCACCTCGGCATGTCGGGCAGTGTGCGTATTGTTGACGGCAGCCAGCCTGTGGGTAAACACGATCATGCCGATTTTGTGATGTCTGACGGCGTTATTCTGCGCTACCACGACCCGCGACGTTTCGGTTGCCTGTTGTGGTCAGATCTGCCGGTTGAGCAGCACAGCCTGCTCAGATCGCTCGGCCCTGAGCCGCTGACCGATGACTTCAACGGACCGTATCTGTTTGAACGCAGTCGTGGCCGCAAAGTGCCGGTTAAATCGTTTGTGATGGACAGTCACGTGGTCGTGGGTGTCGGGAACATTTATGCCAATGAAGCCCTTTTTATGGCTGGCATTCGCCCGCAAACCCTGGCGGGCAAGCTGTCGGCGCAACGTTATGCCCGCTTGGTGCAATGCATACGGCAAGTAATCAGCCACGCGATCACCGTGGGCGGCACCACGCTGCGGGATTTTGTTGGCGGTGACGGCAAACCGGGTTACTTCCAGCAATCACTGTTGGTGTACGGACGGGCGGGCAAGCCCTGTAAAACCTGTGCCAGCACGCTGATAGAAATCCGTCAGAACCAGCGCAGCTCAGTGTATTGCCGTCAATGTCAGGACTGAGCGAGTAATTGTTCGCGCATGGCTTCAGCCACCAGAGGGTGTACAAAGCGGGAAATATCTCCACCGTAGGATGCAATTTCCCTTACCAGAGTGGATGAGATATACGAGAGATGTTCATCCGGCGCCAAAAAAATAGTTTCAATGCTCGGGTCCAGCGCCCTGTTCATTCCGACTAACTGAAACTCGTACTCAAAGTCAGCTACTGTCCGCAAGCCGCGCAGAATCACATCGGCACCGCGCTGACGCACAAAATCAATCAGCAGGGTATCAAACGAGCAGACCTCGACATTGTCTAGATGGGCCAGCACTTTTCTGGCCAGCTCAACACGCTTCTGTGTCGCCGGTGTATTGGTTTTCTGCTTGTTGACACCAATGGCTACAATCACATGATCAAAAAGACGGGAAGCTCGTTGCACCAGATCGGTATGGCCGTTGGTGATGGGATTAAACGTACCCGGATAAACCGCTGTTTTCATAGGATAGTGTTCGTTATCAGTGTTATTTGACCCTTACACTACACCACTGATTCAAGACTGTCAGCTAATTGCTGAGCGCAATATGCTGCTGAAGGTAGTGCACTATTCTGCGCTCCAGCCAGTGCGCTTGGCCACGTGCTACAAAGCCGACATGCCCGCCTTCATTGAGCACTTCGGCGTGAACAGCTTCTCCCGCCTCGTCCGGCTCAGGCAGCGCAACCGGAGGAATAATCGGATCGTTGCGCGCGTGCACAATCAGCAAGGGCACACCGGCAGAGGGTAAAAACTGGCGGCTGCTGCAGCGGTCGTAATAGTCGCGGGCACTGCTGAACCCGTGCAAGGGTGCGGTGACCGCATCGTCAAAGTCCCACAAGGTTTTGAGCGATTGCAGCGAGCCAAGCGCCTTGATCACCTGCAATTGCTGATCTTGCCCGCTGAGCTCGAAGTGTTGGCGCTTGGCATCCAGATCGCGGCGCAGGCGACTCAGAAAATAGCGCCCATACCAGAAGGCGATGCCACTGTTCATGCGTCCGCAGCACAGCGCCAGCAAAAACGGATTGGAGACACTGACACCGGCCAGTACCTTGGCTTTGTGCCGGGTCTCACTCAGCCACTTGATCAGCACATTGGCTCCCAGCGAATAACCAATGACCATCAACTGCTGAGTGGCCGGCATGGCGGCGAGCAGATTATCCACGACCTCTTCAACGTCGTGTGAGCAACCCGAATGGTAGGCCACTGCAAGTCGATTAAAGTCGCCACTGCAACCGCGCAGATTCATCGCGGCACTTTCGAATCCCTGCCGGGATAACTCGTGCTGCATAGACAATACGTAAGGTGAGTCGGAGCTGCCTGCAAGACCATGCAACAGAAACACCAGGGGTTTGCTGCTGGTTGTCGATGCCAATGCCGAACTCTCAAAGTCCACATCAATAAAGTCGCCGTCCCTGAGCTCGATCCGCCGACGATGACGGATAAGCTGCCGCGTGGCTTGCAGCTTTCGCCAGACGGTCTGCAGGTGGCTGCCGGGCATCCACCACGGCGCGCGAAACGGCTCACTAAACTGCAGAGATGTGTCCGCGCGGGTCATGCAGTTACCTCGTGTCTTTCATACAGACCATAAAAAACGGCGCCGGCTTTGCCGTGTTTTCGCAGCACCCAGTTTTCAGGGAAGTCGCTGGCTGCGCCGCTTTCGGGCAACGCCTCACCCGACTCCAAGTAAATATGTGCGCGGGTTTTTAACAAGCCACTGGCTTCCAGCGCCGCACAGTCGTGAATCAGAACACCCGCGGCAAATGGCGGGTCCATAAACACCAGACCAAATCGTGGGCCTGCGGAAGCCGCCGATTCAATAAACTGGCGGGCGCTGCACTTGTGCACCTTGCCCTGCACACTGCCCAGCGCAGTGAGGTGGGCACTGATCGCAGCGCAGGCCGCTGTTGAGGTATCCACAAACACCACGTGTCTGGCGCCCCGCGACAAGGCTTCCAGGCCACAGGCACCGCTGCCGGCATAAAGATCGATACAATCCTCATCCAGCGTCAGACCCTGCAGCCAGTTAAACAGCGTTTCGCGTACCCGATCCGGCGTGGGTCGCAGACCGGGCACATCAGGAAAGCGTAGTTTTCGGCCACGCCAGTACCCCGCAATGATGCGCAAGGTGTTCTGCTGACCCGCCGGCCGGTTGCCATTCATGGATGATGCCGTCCTTTGTGAAGCTGATTTCCGACTGCGGCGCTGATGCCAAACGGATGTCCGTAGCCGGGCAGCGGGAATTGTACTTGTCTGATGCTTAATTTGGCAGGCGCAAATTCAACCATCGTTAGCGGTTGATTGTTGACTCAGCCGAAGTGCAAGCCATGACGTCCTCTATGTCCGAATGCTAGACTGTGGGCCCTGAATCGCCAGAGTGCAGGATTTCTAAATGTTCAGCTTTCTCAAAAAACGTCCAGACAACACACCCGAACCGGCGCAAGACCAGCTTCCGGAAACCGGGACGGCGGTTGAAACGGCGACTCCTGATCAACTCCCTGTCGAGACAACACCGGCGCCCACCACTGAATCCAAACCTGTACAGGGCTTCTTCAGCCGACTGAAACAGGGCCTGAGCAGGACACGCGAGAATCTTGCAGAAGGACTCAGCGCATTGGTGAGCGGTCGCAAAATCATTGATGCCGCGTTGCTTGAAGACATCGAAATGCAGTTGCTCAGCGCCGATGTTGGCATCGAAGCTACCGACCAGGTCATTGCATCGCTGACTGCCCGGCTCAAGCGTCATCAACTCGCCGATGCAGACGCTCTGATGACTCACCTTCAGGCTGAACTGCGCTCCTTGCTGACACCTTGCAGCGTGCCTCTGATCATCGACACCAACAGCAAACCCTACGTTATCCTGATAGTAGGTGTTAACGGGGTAGGTAAAACCACCACCATCGGCAAACTTGCCAAACGCTTTCAAGACCAGAATCTGAAGGTTATGCTGGCCGCTGGCGACACCTTCAGGGCAGCAGCTGTTGAGCAACTGCAAGCCTGGGGTGATCGCAATCACGTGCCGGTGGTTGCGCAGGCGTCAGGTGCGGATAGCGCCTCAGTCATTTTTGATGCCTTCCAGTCAGCCAGGGCCAAAGGCATGGACGTGTTGATTGCAGACACTGCCGGTCGCCTGCACAACAAGTCGAACCTGATGCAGGAGCTGGAAAAAATCGTCCGGGTTCTGAAGAAACTGGATGACAGCTTGCCGCATGAAGTCATGCTGGTACTGGACGCCACCACTGGTCAGAACGCACTGAGCCAGGCACAGAGTTTTAACAAATCGGTCACCCTCACCGGATTGTGCCTGACCAAACTGGACGGTACCGCCAAAGGCGGCATGGTGTTCGCGATAGCCAAGGCGTTGGCTCTGCCGATCCGCTTTATCGGTATCGGCGAACAAGCCGAGGATTTGCGGCCCTTTAATGCCGACGACTTTGTCAGCGCCCTGTTTGGTCAGCCCTCCAATAAATCCTCACCATGATCCGTTTTGATGAAGTCAGCAAGCGTTATGCCGGCGGCCATCAGGCCCTGAAACAGGTGTCGTTTGAACTTGACCAGGGCGCCATGGTTTTTCTGACCGGTCGCTCCGGTGCCGGAAAAAGCACCCTGCTGAAACTGATCATGCTCACCGAGCGTCCGGATCAGGGACAGATTGTGGTGGGTGCCCGCAACATCCTTCGCCTGTCCGCCCAACAGATTCCGTTGTATCGCCGTCGAATCGGGGTGGTGTTTCAGGATCATCAGTTACTTTTCGATCGCAGTGTGTTTGACAATGTCATGCTGCCCTTGCGTATTGATGCCTATGATAAACACGAGGCGGCGCGGCGGGTGCGTGCGGCCTTGGACAAAGTAGGCCTGCTCAGCAAGGAGAAAATGAATCCGATCACCTTGTCAGGTGGTGAGCAGCAGCGCGTTGGTATTGCGCGCGCGGTTGTCAACCGCCCGCAGATTCTGCTGGCTGACGAACCAACCGGAAATCTGGATCCGGAATTGGCTGCCGAAATCATGCTGCTGTTTGAGCAGTTTAATCAGGTGGGCGTATCCATGTTGATTGCCAGTCATGACCTGTCACTGATTACCCGGCTGCGCCACCGCATCCTAACCCTTGACCAGGGATCTCTGATCAACGATGAGGTTCATCCGAGTCGCCGGGACTCGCAGTCTCACGGGAGCGGACGGTGATGTGCGGAGCAAATCCCAGATGAGCAATTCAACGCGCACCTCGCCGGGCAAAAACACAGCCAGAAGCCAGACCGGAGCCAAACGCGGCCGCAGCGCCAAACAACGGATTTCCGGCTGGATTGAACAACACATCGATGCATGCGCCGACGCCCTGCAGCGAGTATGGACACAACCCCTGAACTCAATGATGAGCCTGATGGTAGTTGCCATTGCCCTGCTACTGCCGGCACTGGTGTATGTCGCTGGCAAAAACATGGCTCAGTTTGGCGGCAGCTTGCAGAACACCCATCGCATCAGCTTCTATCTGCAGCCCGGGACCAGCCCGGAACAGGCGCAGGCTTTGCAGGCATTAATGACGGATCACCCACTCGTTGACCGGGTTGAGTTTATTTCCTCACAACAGGCCGCAGCTGACTTTGCAAACTGGTCAGGCCTGGGTGATGTCATAGACAGCTTCGGCGATAATCCCCTGCCAGCCAGCCTTGAGGCGCATCCAGTTGATATGGCGACCGATACCGCATTGCAGATTCGTGATGCTTTCGCCAGTGACACCGCCATTTTTCAGGTCGTCATGGATGTTGCCTGGATTGAACGTCTTGATAGTCTGATGCAGCTGACGGACCGCATGGTGTTGGCGCTGATCCTGGTGTTGTCATTGGCCGTATTGTTTATCATCGGCAATACCGTCCGCACCCATATCGCCGGGCGCGACGCAGAGATTCGCGTGATGACACTGATCGGCGCAACGCGTGCGTTTATCTCGAGGCCGTTTTTATACAATGGCGCATTGCAAGGTCTGCTGGGCGCTGCGCTTGCATGGTTATTGCTGCTGGCTTTGTTGCAACTGCTCGCGCAGCCAGCACAGGCACTGCTGGCGTTTTATGGCGATGAATATGTGTTTACGGGATTGGATTTGCGGGCCAGCCTGTTTATGTTGGCGGGGGGCCTGTTGTTGGGGTGGATGGGTGCGGCACTATCGCTGTCCAGGCATCTCAACAAACCCTGAGTCCTTGGGCAAAATTTTCACATCAGGTCCTTGAAATCGCAGCTATCCACCACAATTTGAAAGAATCAATCTGATCCAAGATGCATCAAGATTAGCGGATGTGGTGACTGGACACTGTCCATCAGAAGTGTAATAAATGGTGGTAGACTACGGTCACTTCGAACAACACTGGATTTATGGAGCCTTGTGACCAAGGCTTCTGACACTGAGAGGGTTTATGAGCGTTGCAACCATGATGGCAGGAAAGAGCTTGCAGATTGCCGGCCCATCCGTTCCGGGTCGCGATTTATCTGCTTATATAACATCAGTCAATAGCATTGCTGTGCTGACGGCTGAACAGGAGCGGGAACTGGCTGACCGCTACTTCCACGAGCAAGATCTGGAAGCGGCACGGCAACTGGTTCTGGCGCATCTGCGCTTTGTTGTGCATCTGGCACGCAGCTACTCTGGTTACGGGCTGTCGCAGTCAGATCTGATTCAGGAAGGAAATGTCGGTTTGATGAAAGCCGTCAAACGCTTTAATCCTGACATGGGCGTGCGCTTGGTTTCCTTTGCGGTGCATTGGATCAAAGCCGAAATTCATGAATTTATTCTACGCAACTGGCGGATCGTAAAAATCGCCACCACCAAAGCGCAACGCAAACTGTTTTTTAATCTGCGCAGCTCCAAAAAGAGCCTGGGCTGGTTGAATAACGATGAAGCGCAGGCGATGGCGGATGATCTTGGCGTCGATACTGTTGTTGTGCGTCAGATGGAAGGTCGTATGGCGTCTTACGACATGGCGTTTGATGCTGACGCCGATGCCGACGATGAAGAAGCCTATTTGGCACCGGCTTACTTCCTTGAAGATAACAATTCCGACATGGCGCGTAACATTGAAGAAACCGAATGGGAAGAGAGCCAGACACAAGGCCTGCATCTGGCCATGAGTCAGCTTGATGAGCGCAGCCGCGACATTATCAACAGCCGCTGGCTGGCAGATGAGAAGGCCACGCTGCATGACTTGGCAGCGAAATACAATGTGTCTGCCGAGCGTATTCGCCAACTTGAACAAAATGCCATGAACAAGGTTAAAGGGGCGATTCTCGCAGCCTGACCGGGGTAGACAGAACAGAACGCACCAATCAAGCCGCTGTCTTTGGCAGCGGCTTTTTTATTTCAGCCCTTTTGCCACTACGGCGCACAGGAGTCAGTCATGCCAACGCTGTTCATCGCAATTGCTGCAATTAATGGTTTTATGGCCGTGGCGCTGGGCGCATTTGCGGCTCACGGCCTCAAGGCCCGCCTTGCCCCGGACATGCTGGCAATCTTTCAAACCGGCGTTCAGTACCAGATGTATCACGCACTTGCGCTGTTCGGCGTAGGCCTGTTGTGTATGCAGATCAGCGACTCTGCACTGCTGCGCGCCAGTGCATGGTCGTTTCTGGCGGGCATCATTATTTTTTCCGGCAGTCTGTATATTCTCAGCCTGAGTGGTATTCGCTGGCTGGGTGCCATCACACCGATAGGCGGCGTCGGCTTTATTCTGGGCTGGTTATTGCTGGCATCCGCGATGTTGTTTGGCCGCAGCGCCTGATTACAAAATCCGAGCCGAGGAGTCATCACCTGATGAACATTCACGTCAATGGTAAAGCACTGCAACTGCCTGAACACAGCAGCATCACCGACCTGCTCGTACATCTTGAAATGACAAAAGGGCGGGTGGCCGTTGAGCTAAACGCAGGTATAGTGCCCCGAAGCCAGCACCACGATACGCAGTTAAAAGACGGCGACACGGTGGAAATTGTTCATGCCATCGGTGGTGGCTAGAGTCGACTCACGCACAGGAAACGTATTATGCACACGCACAATAGCCAGCCCCAGCCTGCAAACAAACCCTTGGTGCTTGCGGGCAAAACTTACGATTCGCGGTTGATTATCGGCAGCGGCAAGTACCGTGACTTTCAGCAGAATCTGGACGCATTGGAGGCCAGCGGCGCACAGATGATTACGGTGGCTATCCGCCGCGTAAACCTTGGACAGAATAAGGGTGAACCCAATCTGCTTGATGTGATTTCCCCGCAAAAATACACCATTCTGCCAAATACCGCCGGCTGCTATACCGCGGCCGATGCGGTGCGAACCTGCCGGATGGCGCGGGAGTTACTGGACGGACACAAACTGGTCAAACTGGAAGTGCTGGGCGATCAGAAGACCTTGTATCCCAACGTGACTGAAACCCTCATTGCGGCTGAGCAGCTGGTTGCTGACGGATTTGATGTCATGGTCTATACCAGCGATGACCCGCTGATCGCCAAACGCCTCGAAGAGATCGGCTGTATTGCAGTAATGCCGCTGGGTGCGCCCATCGGTTCCGGTCTGGGCATTCGCAATCCCTACAACATCCGCTTGATTCTGGAAAACGCCTCCGTCCCCATTATTGTGGATGCCGGCGTGGGCACAGCCTCCGACGCCACCATTGCCATGGAACTGGGATGTGACGGCGTGCTGATGAATACCGCAATTGCGGAGGCACGTGACCCGGTACTGATGGCCTCTGCCATGCAAAAAGCCGTCGCCAGTGGCCGCGAGGCATGGCTGGCAGGGCGTATGCCGCGCAAACTGTATGCCAGCGCCTCGTCACCGATCGATGGCACATTCTTCTAAACTGCACGTATAAACTCTACTTTTATAGTGTGCGTCCAGAACGCACGCGCAAGAGCGAAGACTATGGGAAATCAGATTACGCCTGAACAGCAAGCCTCGCCGGCCGATGCCTTAGATACACAAGCACCGGTCCGCAAGGCGCTGCGCAGCTACGTTATCCGCGGCGGCCGACAAACCGTTGCGCAGCAGGAGGCCATTGAAAAACACTGGTCAAGCTATGTCATAGAAGACCACCAGTCTGTGCTCAACACCAATGCTCTGTTTGGACGCAGCGCCCCTCTGGTGCTGGAAATTGGCTTCGGCATGGGTGATTCACTGGCTGAGATGGCCATAAACAATCCGCATAAAGACTACATCGGCATCGAGGTTCACCGCGCGGGTGTGGGCAAACTGATTAACTACATAGAAAACGGCAGCATCCGTAATCTGCGCATCTACTGCCATGACGCCGTGGAGATACTTGCCAACTGTATTCCTGATCACTCCCTGGATCTGGTGCAGATTTTTTTCCCAGACCCCTGGCATAAGAAAAAACACCAGAAGCGACGGTTGATTCAAACCCCGTTTATGCTGGATCTGATCCGCAAACTCAAACCCGCAGGACATATCCATCTGGCCACTGACTGGCAACATTACGCCGAACAAATGATGGACGTGCTCAGCGGCATCAATACCCTTCGCAATACGGCCGGCAGCAGTCAGTATGCACAGCATACCGGACGCCCTGAAACCAAGTTCGAGCGACGGGGGAACCGCCTTGGACACGGGGTCTGGGACTTGATGTTTGAGGTGGTTTCAGCCCAATGAGTCCGTGTGGCAATGCCTGAGCGGCTGGGTTATGCTTCGGCGGCACATGATCAGGCGCGTGCGTATTCCAGACTGACAACGCGCTTGCAGAACACACAGGAGCTCCGAACGCAATGTCCAAACTGGTTACTTCCCGGAAATCCACGCCCCCTGCCCAAATTCAAAAACCGGTCCTTCACAGGATGAGAATAGCCTTGTTGGCATTGTCAGCAGTGCTTATTAGCGCTTGTGGTGTAGAGGAGTTGCCAGAAAACCCTCCGGCCGGCCAACTTAATCTGCCACGCACCGTTGCCTGGTCAGCCTACCCCACTGGCACCGGCGGATATAGTCAGGCAGTGGCCATAGGAAACATCCTGCAGCGCCAGTATGGTGTAAACCTGCGAGTCGTGCCCGGCCGCAACGATGTCTCGCGATTGGCAACGCTGCGCGCAGATCGTGTAAACATGTCAGCAGGTGGCTCCGAGGCGGTCTATGCCCAGGAAGGCATTCTTAATTTTGCCGCCCGTATCTGGGGGCCACAACCCATTCGCGCCATTCTTTCCAATTTCTCTACCAGCTGTTCGTTTAGTTTTGCCACCGCCGCTGACGCCGACATTCGCACCATTGACGATATGCGAGGCAAACGTCTGACGTTTGTGCAGGGCGCTCCCTCCCTCAACAATGCGTCAACAGCCTTGCTGGCCTATGCCAATCTGACCTGGGACGATGTCGAAATTGTTGAGGTGGGTGGTTACAACGCATCAATCGATGCTGTGATCAATGACAGAGCCGATGTCGCCGGAGGCGCATGCAACTCGCCGCCGTTTATGCGCCTGGATTCCTCGCCGCGAGGCCTGCACTGGGTAGAGTTTCCGCACGACGACCCCGAAGCCATCACGCGTGTGCGCGACCGTCTGCCTTGGTATGTGCCGCATGTGGCAACGGAAGGCCCGGGCATTGACGCCAATGTGGGCGTCCGGGTGTTCACATCCGCATATCCATTGCTGGTTGCCATGGATACCGCCGAAGAAGATACCGTATACGGAATGACCAAAGTCATTGCCATGCACTATGAGGACTACAAAAACTCCGCACCGGGAGCAAACGGCTGGCTAATCATGGGCCAGCAACTGGAAAACGCCTTTATTCCCTATCACGAAGGCGCTATCCGCTACTTTAAGGAAATCGGCATCTGGACGCCCGAAGCGGAAGCCAAGCAGCAGGAGAATCTTAATCGCCAGCGTGTGCTGATGGACGCATGGCAGGCTTATCTGCCCGGTGCCGCCGAAGACCGTGCGACCTTCGAACAAGGTTGGCTGGCATTCAGGCAACAAACGCTGGAACAACTTGGCCTGATCACATTGTCTGAAACCCAGTAACGTATAACTCCAACAAAGACGACAACACATGAGCAACAGCATTATTCCGCCAATGGCGCCAGCAGACGCACAAAACGATGACTCTGAACTGCCGGCAATCGGCCGTTATCGACAGCTGGCTATCCGGTGGCGTGCGGCCATGGCCGTGCTGACGGCAGCAGCAACCTTTCTGGCGATTAACCAGATTTTTGCGCTTGGTTTCTTTCTTGATATCACCATGCTGGATGGAAGGTACCTGTACCTGATTACCGGCCTCATGCTGATCATGGTGTTTATTACCTTCCCCTCTCATCACAGCAACATCGACTTTGTTCCCTGGTATGACAAAGTCATCATGGCCACGATAGCGGGCATCTTCAGTTATTTTGCCTACAACGCAGACCTCATTATTCTGGACGCTTGGGAGTATGCGGCGCCGCCAGTCGGTATCGCGCTTGCCCTGGCAACCTGGGCAATTATATTGGAGGCGGGACGACGCACCGGCGGTTGGCCAATCTTTTTTATTGTACTCGTGTTGTCGCTCTACCCTATCTACGCTGACAAAATGCCTGACGTTGTAGCTGGCATCGGCATGCCAATTCAGGATGTGGCAATCTTTCATATCCTCGGCGAAGAGAGTTTATTTGGGGTAGCACTGAACTCGTTTGCCATGCTGGTATTTGGTTTCATTCTGTTTGGTGTGGCCTTGCAATACACCGGAGGCGGTCCGTTTTTTATCAATCTGGCATTTGCGATGCTGGGGCACAAACGTGGCGGTGCCGCCAAAGTGGCGGTGGTATCGAGCGGGTTGATGGGTTCAATGAGTGGCGGGCCTATTACCAATGTGCTGACGACGGGCCCACTGTCCATACCCGCTATGCGACGAACGGGTTTCTCGCGTGGTTATGCTGCGGGCGTTGAAGCCTGTGCATCAACCGGTGGAGTAATGATGCCGCCCATCATGGGAGCAACCGCTTTTGTGATGGCCAGTTTTCTGGGTGTCAGTTACGTCACGGTCGCGGTTGCTGCCATCGTACCGTCATTTTTGTACTTTTTTGGTTTGTACATGCAAATTGATGCCTACTCGGCCCGCAACGGACTGAAAGGCCTGCCCAAAGAAGAACTTCCCAGTCTGCTGCAGGTGTTTAAGGATGGCTGGTACTTTATTGCGGTGTTTGCGCTGCTGACCTATATGCTGGTTTATATGCAGCGCGAAGCAACGGCGCCCTTTATTGCGACAGGTTTTCTGCTGATTATCAATCAGTTCACCAAGTACAAAATGAATCTTGAAAAGTTCATGCTCATGGTTGCTGGCACCGGCAGATTGATGGCTGAACTGGCAGGCATATTGGCCGCGATCGGGCTGATTGTTGGGTCCCTTGCGGTCACCGGCATGGCGGGCACTCTTGCCAATGACCTGCTCTATCTGGCGGGTGACAATGTGCTGGTGCTGCTGTTTATGGGAGCCGCCACCAGTTTTGTGCTGGGTATTGGCATGACAGTGACGGCAGCCTATATATTCCTGGCGATTGTATTGGCACCCGCGCTGATCAGTGCTGGTCTGGATCCGTTGGCATCCCATATGTTCATTATGTATTGGGGGATGTTGAGCTTTATCACACCACCCGTGGCGCTGGCGGCGTTTGCCGCTGCATCGGTGGCTCAGGTGTCACCGATGCGCGCCGGTTGGGAAGCTATGCGGCTGGGTACAATTATCTACTTCATCCCGTTTTTCTTTGTGCTGAATCCTGCACTGTTGCTGCAAGGTGAGTTTGGCGAGATATTCCTGATGACCAGCACGGCACTGCTGGGCGTGGTGATTATTGCAGCAGGTCTGCAAGGGTACCTGATAGGGTTCGGCAGATTGGGAGAGGGAAAAGCTGGGTTGTTCCCGCGCACGTGCCTGACGCTCTCAGGTCTGGTACTGGCGGCACCGTCGGGGGGGTTACTTGGATTGAGTCTGTATCTGCTGCTGTCGGTCAGTGGCGGTTTGTTTGCGGCCGGCATTCTATTTGCGCTCTGGCAACGCAAACAACGTGAGACTTCAGGTCCGGCGATATAGATTATTCGGGCACCGGTCTCAGAACCAGAGCTGGTGCTCATGTTGTTTTAACCACCCCACATAGCGTTTGTAGTCCGGACAAACGCTTGCAACACTTTGCCAGTACTGCGGCGAGTGATTCATGTGCAACAGGTGGCAGACCTCATGACAGATCATGTAGTCAATGACACCGTCGGGCGCCAGCATGATCAACCAGTTGTATTGAATCACACCTTTGGCCGTGCAATGCCCCCATTTGCTGCGGGTCTTGCGGAAGACAATATCCACCAGCTTGTCATTCACGCCCAGATAATCTGCCAATGCTCGTGTGCGCTGCGGTAGCCAGCCTTTTGCCTGAGCAATCAACCAATTTTTTAGAACCACTTCTGCCTTGTTTGACGACATCGCTGGCCCAGAGATAAGGATGCGATTGGGCTCAATAGTGACCGACGCCTGAGGTGCGTTTTCCAGACATACGCTTAGCTTTCTGGCCTTGTAAAGAATCTGGCCGCCATTGCATAAAGACAGGCCTTCCGCAGCGCGTTTAATTCTCTCGCCGAGTTTACGTGTCAGCCAGTGCTGATGTTTATCCAGAAATCGCAACACATCGGCTGTCGAAGTGTGCAAGGGAGCACGCACTTCGACGCGATCATGGCGGACGTGCAGTGCCAGACTCTTGCGCTTGCTGCGTTGCAGCTGGCATTCCACCTGCAATCCTTCAACGCATAAAGTTTCCTGCGGTGGATAATGTTTGCCGAACAACATGTAAAAAACCCGGGAACTGTGGTGCCACAACCTGATCGCACGAGCACAATGGCCATCGGCCAGGTTGGTTGGACTGTATCATGAATTACCGCATAATAGCGCCCCGACCTCATGGCCACATACCCGCGCAGGAGCAGATCCCGATGAGCAGCCTATTTACCAGAATCCGCCAGGGTGAAGTGCCAGGGCATATCGTTTGGGACGATGGCCAGTGTTTCGCAATTCTGACTCTCAAGCCCATACGCGAAGGCCATTTGTTAGTTATTCCGCACGAGGAAGTTGATCATTGGTACGACATGCCAGTGCCACTGAACGCTCATGTCTTTGGAGTAGCACGCCTGCTGTCGCAAACCATGAAAGCACTGTTTCCCTGTGAAAAGGTTGGCATGATGATCGCTGGTCTCGAAGTGCGGCACGCGCATTTACACCTGATCCCGGTGACTGCCATTGCTGACCTGAATTTTTCACTCGCGCAGGACAGGGATGATGCTTTGCAACGGCAGACAGCCCAAAAACTGCGTGATGCCCTGCGCGCTGCCGGTTACGGCAATATCCCGTCAGAGCCTGCCAAATGAAAACCGATAACATTTTTGCAACACCGCAATCACGGGCAGACTTTGTGTTTGATGACAAAGTTGCCACGGTGTTCAGCGACATGATTAATCGCTCAGTTCCCGGTTATGCCACGATTCTGTCCATGATTGGTGTGCTCGCTGCACGCTTTTGTTTGCCTGGCAGCCGTCTGTATGATCTTGGATGTTCACTTGGCGGTGCCAGCCTGGCGATGGCTCATCAGATTGCACACAAGGATTATGAATTGCTGGCGATCGATAACTCACCTGCAATGACCAGAAGACTAGAAACACTGCTGGCAGCGCCCGACTCTCCAAATTTGCCAATACGCGTAATCTGTGCGGATGTCTGCGAGATCGACATCAGCAATGCCTCGGTGGTTGTTTTGAACTTTACCCTGCAATTTATCAGCCCCGAAAAGCGTGACGCGTTGATAAAAACCATAGCAGACGGTTTACAGCCTGGGGGCATTTTGATCCTGTCAGAAAAGATACGTTTCCCGGCAGAGCCTTTAAATGAGCTGTTTATTGACCTGTACCACGAGTTTAAACAGGCACAAGGTTACTCGGCACTGGAAGTCGCCCAAAAGCGCGCGGCTCTGGAAAATGTGCTGATCCCGGAAACCATTGATGCACACAAACAACGTCTGCAGGCTGCCGGCTTCAGTAGTTGTGATGTGTGGTTTCAGTGTTTTAACTTCTGCTCTATGGTTGCCGTGCGCTGATGAGAGATCGCGACGCACATCTTCGCTTGCAGGCGCTGCTGCGCGGCACACCAATGGAACGCATGGCTGACTATGCCAGCGACAAATACCTGTATTCGCGCAAACACGGGCTGACCGACCGCTGGCTGGAACTCTTTGATGCACTGCCGCAGGTGCAGGCAAGCAGTATTGATTTAAAAAACGCTGTTCGCATCGGAGGTGCAAACGACTGTACACCCGAGCAGCAGGCCGCAATTGAAGCCGCCGCACGCAGCCAGATTCCCTGGCGCAAAGGTCCGTGGTCCGTGTTTGGTGTCGACATTGACAGTGAGTGGCGTTCCGACATGAAGTGGGACAGATTACTGCCGCACATTGACGCTCTGAAAGGCAGACGTGTGCTTGATGTCGGCAGCGGCAATGCCTATCACTGTTACCGGGCAGTGGGCGAAGGTGCCAGATATGCTCTGGGTGTGGATCCTCACCTTGCCTATTATTTTCAATTCAGATTTATACAGCAGTTCCTGCGTGATCAACCGGTATTTGTTTTACCTGTGACGCTGGATGAGTTTCCCGCGCCGGTCGCACAGTTTGATACGGTGTTCTCCATGGGCGTGCTATATCATCGCAAATCACCGCTTGATCATTTGTTCCAATTATTGGGATGTTTGCGTTCTGGTGGCCAGTTAGTATTGGAAACTCTGGTGGTTGAAGGACCTGAAGGTTATGCACTGACACCGCCAGACCGGTATTGCCGAATGAACAATGTCTGGTTTCTGCCATCCGTCGCCACAACAGAATCATGGCTGCGACGCTGTGGATTTCTCAATATCCGCACAGTTGATATCAATATCACCGGAGAGCAGGAGCAGCGCACTACACAGTGGATGCCGTTCCAGTCATTGATCGACGGGCTTGATCCCTATGATCCGTCTCTCAGTATTGAGGGCCTTCCAGCACCAAAACGCGCACTAATCATTGCTGAAGCGCCTTGAATGGTCTGCCATTTTCGCTACCCACTGCGCCAGAACTTTGTGTTGACCTCTCCAGCAATACTGGTTCACTATAGATATTGATAACTGGGGTCAGCTGTAATTCATAACAAAAAACCAATTACAAAAACAAGGAACTCCGTCTATGGCCAGACCACTCCGCATAGAATATCCTGATGCTTTTTATCATGTCTCTAATACCGCAATGGAGGGGCAAAAGGTATTTCCATCGACACGTTACTATGAAGCATTTCTGCAGGCACTTGATGAAACCTGTAGTCGCCTGAATGTTCAGGTTTTTGCATACTCGCTGCTGAAAGACCAATATCATTTGCTGGTAAAGACTCCGGAAGCCAACCTGAGCCGTTTTATGCGCCAGATCGATGGCATCTACACACAGTATTACCAGCGCCTGAAACAATCCGAGGGGTCTCTGTTCCGTGGCCGCTATAAAGCGGTGCTGGTTCAGGCAGATAAATATCTGCTACCTCTAACACGTTTTGTGCATCTTGGCGTTCGTAAACAGGATCTGGACAAACACGTCTGGTCAAGTTACTCGGCGTATACCAATCAAACTAAATCTCCAGGCTGGCTGGTGCGCGACGAAGCCTTGTCGATGCTGGAAGGGCCCGCGGGCAAACGCTTTCAACGATATGCCGACTACGTTGCTCAAGGTGTTGATGAGGAGCTATCGCACTTTTACGGCAAAAAAAATCTTTCGTCAGTGATGGGCGATGAGAAGTTCCGCAAATTTGCCGGCACCAAACGTACTGCCACCAAGGTACGAGGTGTTTCTAGAGGAACACATGCCAAATGGCGACCGTCATGTAAGGACATTGTTGCGGCAGTAGCCGCTCAATTCAAAGTCAGCGAGGACAGCATTTATCAAGCCGCACGCGGACCTGGTTCAAAAAATGTCCCACGCTGGGTGGCCATGTATCTTTGTCAGGAGCTGTCGGCCTCCACGCTGCAGGCCATCGCAAAGCTTTTCCACTTGAAACGTTATGGCACAGTTTCAACGACAGTCGGTAAGTTGAAGAAAGAGATATTGACGGATGCAAAACTGACAACTGCTGTTCAAAAACTATCAAAGACGCTCAGCAAACAAAAAATCTGATCCGCACTGCAGCGACTCCAACAAAAACACCCGGTATGATCTGCATCATACCGGGTGTTTGTTTTAACGCCAGAAACCTGTCAGTCAGCCCGGGATCGCCTGCTAGCGATCCGGCACAATTACTTGATCTTGGCTTCTTTGTACATAACGTGCTTGCGAACAACGGGATCGTACTTTTTGATCTCCATTTTGTCCGGTGTTGTACGCTTGTTTTTATCTGTTGTGTAGAAGTGACCGGTGCCAGCTGAGGAAACCAGTTTGATTTTATCGCGCATCGCTACTTACCACCTGAATCAGTGTTAGAGATTAAATTTTTACGCCGCTGGCGCGGATATCAGCTAGCACAGCATCGATGCCACGCTTATCGATAGTGCGCATGCCTCTGGTAGACAATTTCAACGAAACAAACCGGTTTTCTGACTGTACCCAGAAGCGGTGCGTCTGGATGTTTGGCAGAAAACGACGACGGGTTTTGTTATTTGCGTGTGAAACGTTGTTACCTGAAAGCGGCTTTTTGCCGGTTACCATACATACTTTTGACATGACTAGCCTCGTTACCAAACCGTGCTCTATTTAACACGTGTTTGAAAAACCCGTGCTTTGGAAAAATCTGGATTAAAGCACCCGCAAGTGGACGTTTACACGATCAACAGCAGCATGCCTTAAAATTTGAGCTGCGTTTTATACCAAAACGGCTTACTTAAGGCAAACAGTTTTCTCTCAATCCCTGAAATTGCTCGGGTTTGTGTGGTTTTTACAGCAAACCTCGCTCCGCAAACGAGACAACTTCAGTACGCCCGACGACCACATGATCCAACACTCTGACATCAATCGTGTTCAGTGCTGTCTTCAGGCGCTGGGTAATAGCAATGTCCGCCTGGCTCGGTTCGGCCAGACCTGAAGGGTGATTATGCGCAAAAATCACGGCAGCTGCATTATTGTGAAGACAACGCCTAACCACCTCTCTTGGATAAACCGCCGCCCCGTCGATGGTGCCCTGAAACAGTTCTTCCATAGCAGTGACACGATGCTGATTATCCAGATAGAGGCATGCAAATACCTCGTGAGTGTAGTCACGCAGTCGAGCGCGCAGGTAATCGCGAGTCAGGTCTGAATTGGTGAGCGCATCAGTTTCCGCAAGTCTTTCACTCATGTAGCGACGCGCCAACTCCAGAACAGCCTGAAACTGCACATATTTTCCGGGCCCAAGGCCATCTCTACGGCAAAAGTCTTCCAATGATGCTCTGAGGATGCTGGTCAGTGACCCGAAGTCAATCAACATGTCACGCGCCATATCCAGCGCGTTTCTCCCCGGCACACCGGTGCGCAGGAACACCGCAAGCAACTCCGCGTCTGACAGAAACCCTGGGCCGTGCTGCAGCAGTTTTTCTCGCGGCCGCTCGTTTTCAGGCCATTGCTTGATCGACATTTTATTCCCTCCATGGAAAACCTCACTCTCCACTTATAGCAGCTCAGCCACAGTGTTGCCTTGCCGCATTTTCCTGTGCCTCTATAAATGCTGTAAGCTTTGCCAAACCGGCCAGCATGCGGCCCTGACAGCGGATACTCACTTATGGCGTCCAACAACCTGGCCACACTGGCAAACAAGCGGATTCTGCTGGGCATGACCGGTGGCATAGCAGCCTACAAATGCGCAGAGCTGGCTCGCCTGCTGATCAAAGCGGGCGCAGATGTGCGCGTAGTGATGACCAAAGCCGCCACTGAATTCATAACTCCACTGACCATGCAGGCGCTGTCCGGCAACCGTGTCCACCATGAATTGCTTGATGCAGATGCTGAGGCCGGCATGGGGCACATTGAGCTTGCACGCTGGCCTGATCTGATCCTGATAGCCCCCGCGAGTGCTGATTTTCTGGCACGCATGGCCGCGGGTCAGGCGGGCGACCTGCTGACAACCTTGTTGCTGGCCAGCAAAGCACCCGTGGCACTTGCACCGGCAATGAATCAGGCCATGTGGTTGAACCCTGCCACGAGGGAGAACATCGAAACTCTCCGGCTGCGAGGATGTCACATATTGGGCCCTGATTCCGGATCTCAGGCCTGCGGCGATACAGGGCCGGGCCGAATGCTCGAACCTGTGGAGTTAACCGATGCTTGTGCAGGGATGTTTGCGCCAGGCTGGTTGAGTGGTTTGCGCATCATGATTACCGCCGGACCCACACGGGAGGCCATCGACCCGGTTCGCTTTATCAGCAATCACAGCTCAGGAAAAATGGGCTACGCGCTGGCAGCAGAGGCGGCGGCAGCAGGCGCCCAAGTGACGTTGATCAGTGGTCCGGTGGCCCTTGCTGTGCCAGATCGCGTGCAAACGGTTCAGGTGACAACCGCGCTGGAAATGCTCTCTGCGTGCCTGGCATCTGTTGATGCGCACGACGTGTTTATCGGAGTTGCAGCTGTCGCGGACTACCGTCCCGTTGAAGCAATGTCGCATAAAATTAAAAAAGCGGCTGAGACCATGGAGCTGTCACTGGTGCGCAATCCTGACATCATCGGCACACTTGCTGGCAGGACTCCGCGCCCGATGATGGTGGGTTTTGCTGCGGAAACTGACAATGTCACTGCCTACGGTGCGGATAAACTCAGACGCAAGGGGCTGGATCTGTTATTCGCCAACGAAGCGACGAGTACGTTTGGCAGCGATTACGTCTGTGCAACGGCGCTGTGGCGGGGAACTGAACACGATCAGATTCTGTCCAATGTAATGGGGCCGGCAGGAAAGAACCTGGTGGCCCGACAGATGCTCAGCCTCATACAGACGCGATGGCTGGCAGCAAAACAATAAAACACGGACGCTATGACCACTGCCCCAAACTACGAAGAACTGCTACCTCAGTCCATGTTCCGGGCCTATGATATTCGCGGCATAGCCGGACGCGATCTAACCGCCCGGGGTGCGTATCTGCTCGGCCGTGCGATTGCTTGCATGGCGATCTCGGATGGGCTGGAAAGTGTTCTGTTTGCCGCCGATGGCCGACTATCCAGCCCGGAGCTCAGCCTGGCCTTAAAAAATGGCATTGTTAGCGAAGGATGCAATGTTGTTGATCTTGGCCTCGCGCCGACACCTCTTCTCTATTTTGCGACCCATACCACGAGCATCGAATTTGGTGTGATGCTGACGGCCAGCCACAATCCAGCCGATTACAACGGCATAAAAATTGTCAGGAATCGCCACTGCCTCACACCGGAGGAAATTCAGGACCTTCGCACGCAGGCAATTGCTTTGCTGGATGCGGACCCGGGGACGCCTGTCCGGCAACGGCGGGGCACGGTCTCGACCCTCGACATTAAACCTGCCTATCTGGCAAGGATATGTGGCGATATCCACCTTCCCAAGCGCCTGAACGTCGTTGTGGACTGTGGCAACGCTGTGCCAGGCATCATCGCTCCGGACTTGTTTGCGGCACTGGGATGTGAGGTAAAGGCGCTGTTCTGCGATGTTGATGGTCATTTTCCCAATCACCATCCTGATCCGACGGTGCATAAAAACCTGTTATCGCTGATCAGCACCGTAAAAGCCCGACATGCCGACCTCGGTATCGGTCTTGATGGCGACGGAGATCGGGTGGTGTTGGTTACCAATACTGGACGCGTGATCGATACTGACCGCCTGATGATGCTGTTTGTACGTGACATCGTGCCACGCTATCAACAACCCAACGTTGTGTTTGACGTCAAATGCAGCAATTTGCTGGCAGGTGAAATAGCAGCGAGCGGTGGAAACGCTGTGATGAGCCGTAGTGGTCACTCGTTTATGAAACAGCAGATGCGCGACTGTGACGCAGTGCTGGGGGGCGAGTTTTCCGCACATATTTTTATCAAGGACCGCTGGTTTGGCTACGATGACGGGCTTTATGTTGCCGCACGATTTCTAGAGATTCTGGCAAACAGCAACCGTACCTCTGAGCAGTTGCTGCAATCCCTGCCCGGAAGCATCGTCACACCAGAGTTACGCATCGAGGTTAGTGAAGAACAAAAGTTTGAGCTGATGGAGCGACTGATGCGATTGGTTGATTTTCCGCTGGCGACCGTTAATTGTCTTGATGGTATTCGCGCAGACTTTGAGGACGGCTGGGGGCTTATTCGCGCATCCAACACCACACCAGCGTTACTGCTGCGTTTTGAGGCTGTCAGCCGGCAGTCTATGCTGCGCATTCAGGACGCGTTCCGTCGATTGTTACAACAAGTTGATCCGACTCTGGATTTCGACTGCTAAGTCTTGCGTTTTTGATTTGTATGCAGTCGTTATATACTCTGCGCCTCTGATGACATCCTTTGTACTGACCTTCATCTCACTGATATCCCGGATAGCCCTATGCCCCTTGATTTAGCTGCTGCCAAAAATATTGCCAATGTTCTTACCGAGGCATTGCCTTACATTCAGAAATTCACCGGTTGCACCATCGTGGTTAAATATGGCGGCAATGCCATGACCGACGAAATGCTGAAGAACAGTTTTGCGCGCGACATTGTGATGATGAAACTGGTTGGCATGAATCCGGTTGTTGTACATGGCGGAGGTCCACAGATCGGCTCTCTGCTGGAGAAATTGAACATCAAATCTGAGTTTATCGACGGCCAGCGTGTGACCGACAGCCAGACCATGGACGTTGTTGAAATGGTACTTGGCGGATTGGTCAATCAGGAGATTGTTGCGTTATTGAATAAAAATGGCGGCAAAGCCATTGGCATCACTGGCAAAGATGGCAATCTGATCCGCGCCAAAAAGCTGCTCAAGCGTAAGGCCAGCACCGACGGTTCAGGTGACAAACTGCTCGACCTTGGACAGGTTGGCCGCGTTGATAAAATCAATACTGAAGTGTTGCGCATGATGGAGAACAGTGACTTCATTCCTGTCATTGCCCCGATTGGAGTCGACGAGAATGGTGCCACGTACAACATTAATGCCGATACTGTTGCCGGGGAAATAGCCAAAGTGCTCGGCGCCGAAAAATTGGTATTGCTCACCAATATCTCTGGCGTCATGGACAAACTGGGTAACGTACTGACCGGGCTGACAACTGCGCAGGTCGACTTATTAATAGAAGACGGCACTATTTATGGCGGGATGCTGCCAAAAATTCATTGCGCCCTGGATGCAGTCAATCATGGTGTCACCAGCGCTCATATTATTGATGGCCGGGTTGAACATGCCGTGCTGCTGGAGATCTTTACCAATACCGGTGTCGGCACGCTGATCAGCAATACCCGCAAGACCGGAGAGGACGCTTGATGAATGAGGACCTGATACACCCGGATCTGGAAGCGCACGCCCATCCGCGCGCCAGCCGGTCTGACAAAAAATCCTCTCGCAAAGAACACATACTGCAGGCGCTGGCTCACATGCTGGAGTCCGGCCCGGGCGAGCGAATTACGACTGCCGCGCTGGCACGTGAAGTTGGGGTTTCCGAAGCAGCGCTGTATCGACACTTCCCAAGTAAAGCGCGCATGTTCGAAGGTTTGATAAAATTTATTGAAGACACTCTGTTTATACGAATCACACGGATTCTTCAGGAGGACTTCAGCACAACAGAACGCTGCGAAAAAATTCTGACCCTGCTACTGACGTTTGCAGAGAAAAATCCGGGAATGACACGCCTGATGACAGGCGATGCACTCGCCGGTGAAACTGAACGTTTGCGTGTACGTATCGGACAATTGTTTGACCGCCTTGAATCGCAGCTCAAACAGGTGCTGCGCGAGGCACCGCTGCGGGAAAATCTCAAGCCCGCCATCTCTCCGGCAGTTCTGGCAAGCCTGCTGCTCGCCAGTGTGGAGGGGCGACTGATGCAGTTTGTGCGCAGCGAGTTCAAACGCCCTCCCACCGAACACTGGGAAGAACAATGGCAGTTTCTAGCGCAGCACCTGCTGGCTCCCTACACCGATACCTCGCCTTATGTGCCGTAACGCTCACGGTATTCGCGGATCGGATGCAAAAATTCCTTAAGGTGGCCATCCTGTTGCAGCTTGAGATAGTCGATTATCTGCGTCATGGTGATCAGGCTTAACACAGGAACATGAAACTCTTTTTCGATTTCCTGAATGGCTGACAGGTCACCTGTGCCCCGCTCCTGACGATCAAGTGCAACCAAAATGCCGACCGGCGACGCAAACACTTTGCGCATCATGGTCATGACTTCACGCACTGCCGTGCCGGCAGTGATCACGTCATCCACAATCAATACTCTTCCTTGCAGTGGTGCACCCACCGTCAGCCCGCCTTCACCGTGATCCTTGACTTCCTTGCGGTTAAAGCAATACGGCTTGTTGATGTTTTGTTCAGTGGCCAATGCCGCTGCTGTCACTGACACCAAGGGGATTCCTTTGTAGGCCGGCCCGAACAGCATGTCAAACTCGAGTCCCGAATTCTTGATTTCTGTTGCGTAACAACTGCCAATAAATGCTAGCGCCTCACCGGTATTAAAGAGCCCTGCATTAAAGAAATAGGGACTCACCCTGCCAGATTTCAACGTAAACTCGCCGAAACACAAAATGCGGTTTTGCACACAATATTCAATAAATTTCAGTTGATGTGGATGTAGACTCATCAGGCCCCCCTTGCCTCACCCGGCTTAACGGGTGAGTGACAACATACTTGATTACAGCAGACCCAATGCCTGCCTTTGTTTGACGATCAACTCAGCAATACCCGCCTGCGCCAGCTCAATCATTTGCTGCAGCTGCGCAAAATCATAATCGCCGTCTTCTGCCGTACCCTGGACCTCAATAAACCGACCCGCCTCATTCATGACCACGTTCATATCGGTATCGGCAGTGGAATCTTCAGCGTAATCCAGATCCAGCACTGGCATGCCTTTGTACATGCCGACTGACACCGAGCCAATCAACTGCTTGATCGGATTGGTTGCGACCATTCCACGACTCAACATAACGGTGACTGCGTCATACAGCGCAACACAACCACCCGTGATCGAGGCTGTGCGGGTTCCGCCGTCCGCCTGGATAACGTCGCAATCCAGCTTGATGGTATTTTCGCCCAGCAGTTTCATATCCAGCGCTGCCCGCAGAGAGCGCCCGATCAGGCGTTGAATTTCCAGTGTCCGCCCGCCTTGTTTGCCGCGTGACGCCTCGCGGTCCATACGTGTCCCGGTAGAACGCGGCAACATACCGTACTCTGCGGTCACCCAGCCAGTTCCGGTGCCCTTGAGGAAGCGCGGCACCGAATCTTCCACCGTCGCTGTGCAGATAACCTTGGTATCGCCAAATTCCACCAACACTGAACCCTCGGCATGCTTTGTATAGTGACGGGTGAGTTTGACGTCACGCAATTGATGAGCCTGGCGAAAACTGGGTCGGATAATGGCTGAAGCATGTTGTGAGTTGGAATCGTGCATGGAACCTCTGTGAAAAGCATTTTTAAAGATTGAGACCCGGATTATCCTGCATTGGCTGGGCGATTTCATCAAGGGCGCACCACGAAGCGGCGAATCGGTTACACTTCGGCGTCGATAACAATAAAACCGGAGGGAATTCAATGGTTGCCAGCATGACCGCCTTTGCGCGAAAGCAAAAAGAATTCGATTGGGGAACAATGAGTTGGGAGATCAGATCGGTCAATCACCGCTTCCTGGAGCCCAGTATCAGAGTGCCCGACAGTCTGCGCATTGTGGAACCTGTGGTGCGCGATCTGCTGCGCAAACGCTTCACACGCGGCAAAATTGATATTCAGCTACGGGTCCAGGGCAAAGCCGATCAAGGCAGCAGTCAGGCAATCAATACGGATCTTGTCAACAAACTCAATTTGATGAGTCAGCAAGTGCTGGCGCTGTGTCCCGGGGCTCAGGCCCTTAGAGTGACTGACGTGCTGCGCTGGCCTGGCGTGCTTGAAGAAAACGGTCCGGATGATGAGAGTCTGCAACAGGACGCTATCGCCTTGTTGCAAGAAACGCTCGACGAGTTTGCCGCATCACGACAGCGTGAGGGCGAAGAGCTGAGCCAGCTGATCCGTCAGCGACTCGACGCCATTCGCACCATTGTGGACTCCATACGTGAACGTCTGCCTGACATTCTGGCCAGGCAGCAGGAAAACATCCGCCAGCGACTCGAGGGCTTCAAGCTGGAGCTGGAACCCAATCGACTTGAACAGGAAATGGTGCTGCTGGCGAATAAATCCGACGTTGATGAAGAACTGGATCGTTTGGCGACACATCTCTCAGAGGTCCGCAGGGTGTTAAAAACCAACGAGCCTGTTGGCCGTCGTCTGGATTTTCTGATGCAGGAACTCAATCGAGAGGCAAATACCCTGTCGTCAAAATCGATTGTGGCGGAAACCACGCTGAACGCAGTAGAGTTGAAGGTGCTGATTGAGCAGATGCGCGAACAGATTCAGAATATTGAGTAGTCAAGCAGGAGGAAATGTGTCCGTACCCAGATTCTTGTCAAAATCCCTGACGCTTGCAGGATTGCTGCTGGCCAGCACCGCGCTGTCCGCTGCCGAAAACATGATTGCGTACCCGTCTGTTGCGCCGGTTGTGCCCTTCAGCAGCGTCACCGCGCTGGACTACGCCACCCCGGCGGCCATGATCCCTTACGGCAGCGATCTGCTGCAGTTCGGACTGCTGTGGTTGCCACCCTCAGAGCGCCGCCCGCCTGCTCAGATTGTGCTGATTCACGGGGGTTGTTGGCTGAATGCATACGATGTCCAGCACACCTATGCTCTGAGCACCGCCCTGGCACAAGCCGGTTATGCAGTCTGGTCGCTTGAATACCGGCGCACCGGCGACAACGGTGGTGGCTGGCCATGGACCTTTGAAGACATCAAGGCGGGTATCGCACATGTACACCCGACGGAAAATTTTCCAGACATGCCGACCATTGTGATGGGCCACTCTGCGGGCGGACATCTGGCCCTGCTGGCCGGCGCGCTGGACCCGCAGTTGAAGGGTGTTATAGGCCTCGGCGCTATTGCCGACATCGTTGCGTACTCGCAAGGCGAAGGCAGTTGTCAAAGCGCTGCCCAGCAGTTTATGGGCGGCACCTTTGAGAACCGGCCAACGGATTATCGTGCGGCGAATCCTGCGGAGAAAACGCCACACCCAAACACTGTGCTGCTGCACGGCAGCGCTGATGAAATTGTACCGGTTGAGCAGGCTGCCATGACCGGAGCCAGAACAGTCATTGTTGACGGTGCAGGTCATTTTGACTGGACACACCCCGGCACTGAAGCATTCCAGGTGTTATTGCAGACCCTGGAAGACATGCTCCAGCCATGAAGCCCATCACGCTGGCCGATGTACAAGCCCTGGACGCCGCTGATCCATTGGCGCACAAACGTGCTGAATTCGATCTGCCGGCCGCTGTCATCTATCTGGATGGCAACTCATTGGGCTGTCTGCCCAAAGCGGTAAGAACACGCGTTGCCGATGTCATTGATCAACAGTGGGGTAGTGATCTGATCAAAAGCTGGAACATCCATCGCTGGATTGATCTACCCGTTTTAACCGGTGAAAAAATTGCCCGACTGATCGGCGCCGCGCCGGGCCAGGTGATCAGTTGCGATTCCATCTCCGTCAATCTGTTCAAGCTGCTCAGCGCCGCGCTCGGTTTGCAGCGCGGACGCAGCGTGGTGTTATCACAGCAGGACAATTTTCCTACCGATCTATACATGGTGCAGGGGATGTCAGAGCTGCTTGGATCACAGCGTTGCCAGCTGGTGACCGTCTCATCTGACGAGCTGGAGAATCAGCTGACTGAAGACGTTGCCGTGCTGATGCTCACCCATGTCAATTTTCGCAGTGGTTATATCCACGACATGCAGCGGCTGACAGAACTGGCTCACAACAAAGGCATTCTGGTGATCTGGGATCTTGCGCACAGCGCAGGCGTGCTGCCCCTGCAACTGGATCAGTGTCAGGTGGATTTTGCCGTGGGTTGTACCTACAAGTATCTGAATGCAGGCCCCGGTGCGCCCGCATTTTTGTATGTTGCCAGTCGCCACTTGCCTACGGTCACACAGGCCTTGAGCGGCTGGATGGGACACGTGTCACCTTTTAAATTTTCAACTGACTATGAAGGCGCACTGGGTATCGAAAAATTTTTGACGGGTACTCCGCCAGTCATTTCCATGAGTGCACTTGATGCTGCTCTCGATGTGTTTAATGACGTGGATATGCAGCAGGTTCGCCGTAAATCCAGGCAATTGACAGAGTTGTTTATCGCCCTTGCTACACAAACTTCGGCTCTTGCACCCTTGTCACTGGCATCACCTGCTGACGCAGATCAGCGTGGCGCGCAACTGGCGTGGCGCCATCCACACGCGTACGCCATTTGTCAGGCGTTGATTGCTGATGGTGTGATCGGCGATTTCAGAGCACCTGATATCTTGCGGTTTGGATTCAGCCCGTTAACCCTGCGCTATGAGGACATCTGGAACAGTGTGCAACGGCTGGCCAGAATCCTGGAAACCGGACGCTGGCAGGCACCTGAATTCAGCCAGACGTCCAGGGTTACCTGAGCCATAGATCGCAGTGCGTTATCGATTGCCATTGACGTACCAGATGTACCACTTTACTTCAGGACATCAGGCCGCTGTTGATCAATGGCCGGAGTTTCTGAACAGGTAAATATTTTCGGCACTGACTTGCCGCCTACTCACCAGCCATCTATGCTCGTGGGTTTGATATCTGTCCGGAATACACCAACGCCAGTGATTAAATTCTCGATAAAAGACATTATCTACATGGCGGGGCCAGCCACCTTCAAGCGGGGTGAGGCTTATTTTCAGCAAAACCGTGTAAAGCTTGTTAATCCTGATCCTGCCAGTGACCGGGTTAATGCCGAGGTACAGGGCAGCGAACGCAGTCCCTATCAGGTAGTAATTTATGCTGCCAATAACATGCTGTCTGCCGATTGCAGCTGCCCGGTGGGATTCGACTGTAAGCATGGCGTGGCGACCGCACTCAAGTGGCAGTCCTTCCTGGAGCATGAACGGCGCAAACCCAGACCGCAAGCCATACAGGACGACCGTTCCGCGCGACTGAAGCTTTGGCTATCACGCATTCCCGCCAACCAGCTACGCCTGAATACCCTGGCCACCGGCAGCCATTATCTGTTGTATACCCTGGACACGGATGTCTCTGAACTGGCAGCCGCAGATCCTCAGGCGCACGACGTCAGAGTGACGCTGCAGAAAGCCTATCTGAAGGCGAATGGCGAGTGGAGTCAGTTTCAGAATTTTGTCCCTGACTTTTACAGCCTGAGCTGGAATGCGCCTGCCTTTCTCAAAGATCAGGACAAAGCCATTCTCAATCTGCTGCGCGCACTGCAGCATCAAAAGAATTTTTGCTTACGCGGTGAGCCCGGCGCGCTTGCGCTGCGACACATGCTGGCGACACAGCGTTTGCGATCGGCGAGCACCGGGAAGCGCGTGTCGCCGGGGCCAACCCTGACGATGCAGTGGCAATGGCAAGAACATGCGTCACAGTGGCAACTGAGTGCCATGTTGCCCGGTATCAGCCACTGGCAACTTATCAGCGTTGATCCGCCTTGCTATCTGGATGAAGCTGCCAGCGTGCTTGGCGAGATTGATAATCCGCTGAGCGGCGCACAAATTGCGTACCTGTCTGTCATGCCGCAGGTCCCTGCGTCTGACATGAAACAAACGGCGATTTTGCTGCGTCAGCGCCTGAGCCGCGATCAACTCCCACTGCCTGTGGAACCCGATGTTGTTTTTTGTGACACCCCAACACCCAGTTTGTTGATGGTGAGTGCAAACACCGAGGATGGTTTGTGTCTGCCGGCGCTGCGCCTGCATTTTGATTACGCGGGTTTACCGGTGTTTTTGAGAGATGCTGCCAACTCTCAGGGCATCATGCTGCAGGAGTATCAGGGACGACATTTTCAGATTCAGCGCAATCTGCGCCTTGAAGAGCAGTTCTGCGCCACCTTGCACAGTCTGCAGCTGGTGATGCGCCACGAACTCGGAAAATGGCAGGATGTATGGGTGCCTGCACATAACGCGAATCAGCATCTGTTAACGATCTGGCAGCAGATGCTGGATGTCCACCTGCCGGCGCTGCAGCAACAAGGCTGGTTGTTAACCATTGATGCTGATTACCACCTGCCCATTGGCGATGCGGTGTTTGATGTCAATGTCAGCGACCATGCCAATGACCTTGACAATAACCCTGGCGATAACAAACCTGGGCTGTGGTTTGACTTTGCGCTCTCTCTGCAAGCGGGCGCGGTTAATCTGCCAACCCTCGAGGCCGTGGAAGCCTGGCTGGAAGCAGATACCCCGGATGAGCTGTTGATGGCCATTAACGGACAATGGCTGCGTGTTGATACCCGGCCCCTGCAGACATTGCGCGGACTGATTCTGGAACTGTTTAACCGTAAACAACTGGACAAACCTGTCAGATTGCCCGCGTATCAGGCGGCATTGCTGCAGGATCTGCCAACGCTGGATAATCGCAAAGCGCCACTGACCGCTGCGCTGCTGAAACAACTTCAAGACTTCAACGGCTTGATCAGCATTGATCCGCCAACTGGTTTGCTGGCGCAGTTGCGGCCGTATCAACAACAAGGCCTGAACTGGCTGGCATTTCTTCAGCAATTCGGTTTTGGCGGCATTCTTGCTGATGACATGGGGCTTGGCAAAACCTTGCAGACGCTGGCACTTTTACTGCACCTGAAAAACAGTGGTCAATTAAAAAAACCCGTGTTGGTTGTATGTCCGACCAGCCTGACCAGCAATTGGTTACATGAGGCGCGGCGCTTTACGCCGCAACTGCGGACCTGCCTGATTCAGGGCTCAAAACGCAAACACGCTTTTTCGCAAATAGAAGACAGCGATCTGGTGATTACCACCTACCCACTGTTGCCGCGAGATGTGCGCCACTATGCCGAACACAGTTTCAGTATGTTGATTCTGGATGAAGCACAATTGATTAAAAATCCGAACACCCGAATTGCCAGTGATGTGCGGACAATAAAGTGTGACACCCGCCTATGTTTAAGCGGAACCCCGCTGGAAAATCATTTGGGCGAACTGTGGGCATTAATGGATTTTGCATTGCCAAGCCTGTTAGGTGGACGGAAAACCTTCAACAAGCAATACCGTTCGGCGATTGAAGAGCAACACGATCGGGATCGGCAACACGAACTGGCCCGGCGAATCGCGCCGTTTATGCTGCGGCGTACCAAAGCTGATGTGGCACAGGATCTGCCACCAAAAACAGAAATTGTTCAATATGTTGAGCTTGAGGGAAAACAGCGCACGCTGTACGAAAGCATCCGCATCAGCATGGAAAAGCGCATACGCGATCTGATTGCCCAAAAAGGAATGGCACGCAGTCACATCGAATTTCTGGATGCACTGCTGAAACTGCGACAGGCGTGTATTGACCCGCGCCTGGTCAAGCTGGACAAAGCTGCGGACATTATTGAAAGCGCCAAACTGAACTGGTTGTCCGAGAACATTCCTGTCTTGCTGGATGAAGGACGGCATATCCTGCTGTTTTCTCAATTTACCGAAGTGCTCGGGTTGATTGAGCTGCTACTGAACAGTAAACAGATTGCCTATGCAAAACTGACCGGGCAGACCCGTGATCGCCAGACGGTGATTGATCAGTTTCAGAGCGGCGAGGTCAGCATTTTTCTGGTCAGCTTAAAAGCCGGGGGCAGCGGTTTAAACCTGACTGCTGCCGATGTGGTTATCCATGTTGACCCATGGTGGAACCCTGCCGTCGAGAATCAGGCAACAGACCGAGCCTATCGGATTGGTCAGGATAAACCGGTGTTTGTTTATAAACTGGTGGCCGCCAATACCATTGAGGAGCGGATTCAGCAGTTGCAAAAACAAAAGCAGGCCCTGGCGGATTCGCTGTTCAGTGACACCGGCGCCGTTGGGCTGCCCGTGGAAAAAGAAGCGTTAATGGCATTGCTGGCGTCTTAGACACTTGTGACCGATGCCGAGCAGATTAAGCTGAATTGATTGACGGCCAACAATAAACCAGCATTCTGCGCTTGACGTGACCGGGGTTAGCGGGTGCACACTCAGCTGCTGAAGCGGCTGTCATCGCTGCACTGACTGAGGCCGGTTACCCACCCGCCTCCTGACAGGATCCTTGGATAACATGCAGCGATTACAGATTCCGGTTACCGAGATGAGTTGTGCTTCCTGCGTCCTGCGGGTTGAGCAGGCGCTGCTGAAAGTTCCCGGTGTCACCGGCGCTGCCGTTAATTTGTCGCAGGAAAAAGCTGAGGTTGAGCTTGAAGCAAGTGTGCAGGCAGCAACGCTTGTCGAGGCCTTGGGCAAAGCGGGTTACCCGGCACGTATAGACAAAATCGAGCTTTCAGTATCCGGCATGAGCTGTGCGTCTTGTGTCGCTCGTATTGAAAAAGCCTTGCTGTTGATACCGGGCATGATCCGGGCACAGGTTAATCTTGCCACTGAACAGGTTCATACCGACTTCATTTCAGGCACGGTAAGCCCGGCTCAGTTGATCCAGACTATTCGCGCAGCCGGTTATGATGCCAGCGTGCTCTCGGATAATCTTGAAGAAGAGCATAGCCGTAAAGCCCGCGAACAAAGCGCTTTGCAACGCGCGCTGGTTTTCGCCGCAGCACTGACTCTCCCGGTTTTTGTCATCGAGATGGGCGCGCACCTGATCCCGGACTTTCACCACTGGATCATGGCAAACATCGGACAGTCGCTCAGCTGGAAGATGCAGTTTTTGCTGTGTACCGCCGTGCTGTTTGGGCCAGGACACACGTTTATCCGCAAAGGTTTGCCGGCGATCTGGCGACGCGCACCGGATATGAATTCGCTGGTTGCCACGGGAGCGCTGTCAGCATGGGGCTACTCTGTTGTCGCCACTTTCGCGGGAAGCTGGTTACCCGCGGATGCGCAGCATGTGTATTACGAAGCTGCTGCTGTGATTGTTACGCTGATACTGCTTGGGCGTTTTCTGGAGGCCCGCGCAAAAGGACGCACCGGCGATGCCATTCAGACGCTGCTGGGACTGCAAGCCAAAACAGCGCGGCTGGAACGGTACGGTGAAATTGTTGAGGTCAACATCGACACCTTGCAGATTGGAGATGTCCTGCACGTCAGACCGGGAGAGCGTATTGCGGTTGACGGCCAGGTCATTTCCGGCAGCAGCTTTGTTGATGAGTCAATGCTGACCGGGGAAGCCTTGCCTGTTGAACGAAAAACCGATGACATAGTGGTCGGTGGCACGCTGAACAAGCACGGGGCACTGCGTATTCGTGTCAGCAAGATAGGTAAAGACACTGTCCTCGCCCGCATCATACAAATGGTGGAGCAGGCACAAAGTGCCAAACTGCCCATTCAGGCACTCGTTGACAAGGTAAGCGCGGTTTTTGTCCCGTTGGTCATGGCACTGGCAGTCATCACCGTGTTGGTGTGGTTGGTGTTGGGTCCGCAACCTGCCGTAAGTTTTGCATTGGTCAATGGTGTCGCTGTGCTGATCATTGCGTGCCCGTGCGCCATGGGACTGGCAACACCCACGTCGATTATGGTCGGCACTGGCCGTGCGGCTGAGCTCGGTGTGCTGTTCCGCAAAGGACAGGCGCTGCAATCGCTGCGTGATGCTCGTGTGGTTGCGCTGGATAAAACTGGTACGCTGACCAAAGGCAAACCCGAGCTGACCGATTTTGCAGTGCAAAATGGCTTTGATGCAGATGACACGCTGGCGCTGCTGGCATCGATAGAACAGTCATCCGAACATCCGATAGCGCAAGCTATTGTGCAAGCAGCCCACAACAAGCAGCTGCCTGTCTACCCGGTCGACACCTTTGTCGCATCTGCCGGCATGGGTGTCAGAGCACGTGTGCGGGGTCATGATATTTTTGTTGGTGCTGACCGATTTATGCGGCAACAGGGTGTTGCGCTGGACGGTGTTGAATCCTTTAGCGCGGCGCTGGCAAAGGACGGAAAATCGCCGCTGTATGCCATGATTGACGGTCAGTTGGCGGCGGTGATCGCGGTCGCGGATACCATCAAGGACAGCGCGCCCGCGACCGTGCGGGCACTGCACGCACGGGGTCTCAAAGTCGCCATGATTACCGGAGATAACCGCAACACGGCCACTGCCATCGCGGCACAGCTCGGCATCGACGAGGTGATGGCAGAAGTACTGCCACAAGGCAAGGTTGAGGCCGTGCGCGAACTACGCCTGCGCTTTGGCAACATCGCCTTTGTTGGCGATGGTATCAATGATGCGCCCGCGCTGGCAGAAGCCGATACCGGCATTGCGGTGGGAGCCGGAACGGACATCGCGATTGAGTCGGCTGATGTTGTATTGATGGGCGATGATCTGAAAGGTGTTGTGAATGCATTGGCCATCAGCAAGGCAACCATCCGCAACATCCGGCAAAATCTGTTCTGGGCATTTGCCTATAACGCTGCACTGATTCCCGTGGCGGCCGGCGTTTTGTACCCCCTGAATGGCACCTTGTTATCGCCTATGCTGGCGGCGGGCGCCATGGCCATGTCGAGCATTTTTGTGGTGGGCAATGCGTTGCGACTGAGGACGTTTAAGGCCCCGTCTGCCTGAAGGTGATATTGATGCGCACTGGTCCAGTCAGCACATGTTCGTCTGCTTTGACGGGTGCGACACCATGAAACCGCAAACGATCCGGGCCGCCCCACACCACGGCGTCACCGTGCCTCAACATAAAGCGTTGTGATTTACCCGTACGCTGCAAACCACCCCAGATAAACACAGCCGCAACTCCCAGAGAGAACGACACAATCGGTGCTGTCAGGTTGTTTTCGTCACGGTCCTGATGCAAACCCATTCGTGCACCAACGGTGTAGCGGTTGATCAGGCACACATCCGGCTGAAAGTTCTCATATCCCGCCTGCTTTGCCGCCTGCTGCGCACGCTCAAGCAGTAACGCCGGCATCGGTGGCCAAGGCTTTGCAGTCAGCGGATCCAGTGCCTGATAACGATAACCACCGCGGTCAGAAACCCAGCCCAAGCTGCCGCAATTACTCATCGCAACCGACATTTGTTGACCACCGGGAGTCGTCAGATGCCGGAAAGGCGAACGCGCTGTCACCTCAGAAACAGCGCCAAGAACCGCAGCGGCATCGGCCAGAAGAAACCCGCCCAAGAAATAGGAGCCGGGGCCAATTGGCACGGCAGGGTTTTGCTGAGCATTGTCACTGGCAAAGAGGTCTGTATTCATACTGCTGAAGAATAGCGGATCATGGCGTAACGGCGTATAACAATTACGCGGGCAATCGACGGCTCACCTTGATCCGCCGCCGGACATCACAGTAATATCGAGCACGTTAGATACCCCCGATGTTCAAATCCTGACCCTCTGATGTGGGAGCAAACCGTCTGCCCATGAGCGACGCTCTGGTTTTGCAATCTGCCCCAGCGGTTACCTCGGGCGATCCCCTTGATACCAACCCATGGCCACGGCTGTACCTTAACGGTCATTGGACCCTGTCAGAATACCAACAGCTGTTAAAACAGACCGCCGCGCCAACTCAGACGCCCCGATCGCTGGATGCCAGCGGGCTTAAGTCGATTGATACCGCCGGGGCGACGCTGTTACTGGACCTGCTGGGCGCCGAGACACTTGGCGCCCTGGTCGAGAGTGCAACCGGCCTGTCTGACGAGCGCAGGGCCCTGCTGCAGATGGTCGCCCAGTCGATGCGCGACCGCGAGCAACCGGCAGCGCCTGAACACCGTTGGGGCGATGGTCTGGAATCGCTGGGGGTTTTGACCGTCAGTGGCTGGCAACAATTGATGCAGTTTTTTGCATTCACCGGCCTGACCATCACCAGCCTGCTGACCCTGTTACCCCGTCCCTGGCGATGGCGCTGGACTGCACTCGTCGCACAAATGCAGCAGGCCGGACTCAACGCGGTGCCTATTGTTGCGCTGCTGAATTTTCTGGTGGGTGCTGTGGTGGCTTTTTTGGGAGCAACCGTACTGGCGCAGTTTGGAGCCACCATTTACACCGTCGACTTGGTGGCGTATGCCTTTATGCGTGAACTGGGTGTGCTGCTGGCAGCCATTTTGCTGGCAGGCCGCACGGCCAGCGCGTTTACCGCACAAATCGGCTCAATGAAAGTCAATGAAGAGCTTGATGCCCTGAAAGTCCAGGGGCTCAGCGCGATCGAATTGCTGGTGATTCCCCGGTTACTGGCGCTGGTGATTACCCTGCCGATACTGGGTTTTATTGCCATTCTGTCAGGAATTGCCGGTGGTGCTATGGTGGCCGTGCTGTCACTGGACATCAGCCTGACTCAGTTTATTGGCATCGTTCAGCAAGTACCGCTGCTGCATTTATGGCTTGGTCTTGCAAAAGCACCGGTGTTTGCCGTGCTGATTGCATTAATCGGCTGCCTGGAAGGCTTTAAGGTCGGCGGCAGCGCGCAGTCTGTGGGCGAACGCACAACCGCCAGCGTTGTTCAGTGTATCTTTGTGGTTATTCTGCTGGACGCTGTCGCTGCGCTGTTCTACATGGAGATGGACTGGTGATGTCCGCTGACTCTGTTGTCATTCGCGTTCGAGGCCTTGTTAACACCTTTGGCAGCAATACTGTGCACAAAGATCTGGACCTGGATATTTCCCGTGGTGAAATTCTGGGTGTTGTCGGCGGCTCGGGCACAGGAAAGTCGGTACTGCTGCGCTCGATTGTAGGACTGCTGCGCCCTTCGTCAGGCGAGGTTGAAGTATTTGGTAAAAATTTATTGACCTTAAGTAGTCAAGAGCGCGCGCTGACAGAGCGCCGGTTTGGGGTGCTGTTTCAGCAGGGAGCGCTGTTTTCTTCGCTGACCGTACTTGAAAATATTGCCTTGCCTCTGATTGAGCATGCCCGCCTGAACAGAGCCCAGGCCACTCGGCTTGCGCGCGTGAAACTTGCGCTGGCCGGTCTTCCTGCCAACGCGGGGCACCTGTACCCGGCAACGTTATCAGGCGGCATGATCAAGCGCGCGGCGCTGGCCAGGGCACTGGCGCTGGACCCGGAGATTTTGTTCCTTGATGAGCCGACCGCGGGCCTCGACCCTATTGGTGCTGCCGCCTTTGATCAGTTGCTGTTGACCTTGAGAGATGCATTTAACCTGACCGTTTTTATGGTCACCCATGATCTGGACACGCTGTACGCCAGCTGTGATCGGGTGGCGGTAATATCACAGAAAAAAGTATTGATAGCCGATACACTTGAGAATGTGGCTGCCAACCCCGACCCATGGATTCAGTCCTATTTTCATGGTCCACGTGGGCGTGCTGCAGCGACAGCGGCCACCGGCAATGCTGCCTGAAAATCCCGGTTAATGACGGATACCCACACAATGGAAACCAGAGCTCACCATATTCTGATCGGACTGTTCACCGCCATGGCAGGTGCCGGCCTGATGTTGTTTGTGATGTGGATGTCACAATCGGTGGTTGATAGCGACATCAAACGTTATGACATTCTGTTCCGCGAAGCCGTCTCGGGCCTGAGTGTTGGCAGCGTTGTGCAATACAGTGGCATACGCGTTGGCGATGTTGAGCAGCTGACGCTGGACCCTGAAGATCCGCGGCAGGTCTGGGCGCGCGTGCGTGTTGCCGCCAACACGCCGGTTAAAACCGACACCCGTGCGCGTCTTGCGCTGCTCAATATCACAGGCGCCTCTGGCATCGAGTTGAGCGAAGGAACGCCGCAGAGCGCGTTTCTGGGCGGTGATGACAGCATACCCATTATCGAGGCAGAGCCTTCTCCCCTGACCCAACTGCGCGTCAGCAGCGAAGAGTTGCTGGTTAACGTCACCACGTTGGTTGAAAGCGCCAACCGGCTGCTCTCCGAGGAAAACTCGGCGTATGTCACGCGGGTGCTGAGTAATCTGGACACGGTCACCACGGCATTGGCAGAGGAGCAACAGGTATTGCGCGAAGGTCTGCAGAGTCTGGTGAGCGCCGGCAACGATATCAGTCGCCTGATCAATACGGTGGAAGACCTGACCTTGCGCCACGGCGACCCTATTCTGGGCAACGCGGGCGAAACCCTGGCGACCATGCAACGCATCAGCCTGCAGCTGGAAGCCGTGGTTGGAGAGAATCGTGACGCGCTTAATCAAGGCATGCAGGGCATCGCGGAACTCGATCCGGCGATGCGTGAATTGCGCGCCACCATCTTCAATCTGAACAGCCTGGTCAACCGGTTGGGGGATGATCCCGCCGGCTTTTTACTGGGGGGTGACAACATCCGGGAATTTGAACCATGAGAGCCTTGTTGCGCGTTAAAGAATCCTTGTTCCTGCTGCTCTTGCTGTGGCTGGGCAGCTGCACCGTGTTACCCGAGCGCGAACCCGTTGAGCTGTATCAGCTGCCGCCGTCAACAATAGCTGCCAGCAGTGCCGCGCCGATTTCCGGGGGTCTACGCCTGATGATGCCGGAAAGCAGCGATGCACTCAGTGGCAGCCGTCTGCTGATTCTGGCCGAGGACAACAGTTTTCAGGCCTATCCTGCGGCACGGTGGTCTGCACCCATTCCGCAGTTGTGGCGCGACTGGCTTTTGGATGCTTTCTGGCGCGATGGCCGTTTTGCAGGTCTGAGCACCGATAGTGCCGCTCTGCAGTCAGAACTCACTCTCAGCGGCATGCTCCGTGCCTTGCACACTGAAACAATAAATGGCCAGACCAGCGTGATCATTCGATTTGACGCACAACTGATCAACACCGCGCGCCGCGACATTATCGCCAGTAAACGCTTTGAAGCGCGCGAACCGCTGAGCCGCCATGAGGCGGCATCAGCCGCTTCTGCACTGGGCATCGCCGCCGACCGGCTGGCAATGGAACTCATCGCCTGGGCCGCTGAGTACCACGCAGGCTGAACAGCGCATGTCATCAAACTGAGCCATTAATCTGTCATGCTTCTTGTTGTAACCACGGATAAGGGAGCTATTTATGAGCAACAACGACTTAATCTCCGAAGGGCTTGTTGCAACAGGTATCAACGGCTTTGGCCGTATCGGACGGCTGGCATTACGAGTGATCTACAATCAGCCGGTAGCGCAGCGTAAATTGCAGGTTGTGCAGATCAATGATCCGGGTGGTGACGCTGCCACGCTGGCGCACCTGTTGAACTTCGACTCCGTGCACGGCCGTTGGCATCTGCACGCGCATGCCGAGCAGAACTATCTGGTGATTGGTGAAGACCGGATATTGATCACCGGTGAACGAACCATCACCGACAACAATTGGTCAGCCTGTGATGTTGTTATTGAAGCATCCGGAAAAATGAAGACCAAGGCCGTGCTTCAGGCGTATCTCGACCAAGGGGTGAAGCGAGTTGTGGTCACACAACCGGTCAAGGAAGCCGGTGCGCTCAACGTGGTTATGGGTGTGAATGACAATTTGTTTGACCCGGCACTTCATACCATAGTGACAGCAGCGTCGTGTACGACCAATTGCCTCGCACCTGTTGTCAAAGTCATCCACGAATCTCTGGGCATCAAACATGGTTCAATGACCACGATTCACTCCATTACCAATACCCAAACCATCCTCGACGCACCCCACAAGGATTTGCGGCGCGCGCGCGCCTGCGGTTCCAGCCTGATACCCACAACCACCGGATCAGCCACTGCAATTACGCATATATTCCCGGAACTCATGGGCAAGTTGAACGGCCATGCCGTGAGAGTACCGCTGGCCAATGCGTCACTGACCGACTGTGTGTTTGAAGTAATGACCAACACGACGGCTCAGGCCGTTAATCAGTTATTGCAGGCGGCGGCACAAGGCCCGCTCAAAGGGATACTCGGCTATGAAGAACGGCCACTGGTCTCCATTGATTATAAAACCGACCCGCGCTCAAGCATTATTGATGCGCTGTCGACCATGGTCGTTAATCAGACACAGGTGAAAATTTATGCCTGGTACGACAATGAGTGGGGATATGCAAACCGCACCGTTGAACTGACAGACAAAGTCGCAGGGTTTTTATAGCGGTTTGGCCATGACTCAACAGTACGCAATTATTACCGGCAATTATTGGGCATTTACGCTGACCGACGGCGCCTTGCGCATGATGGTGGTATTGCACTTTAACCAGCTGGGTTACAGCCCCTTGCAGATCGCCTTACTGTTTGTTTTTTACGAATTGTTTGGCGTGATTACCAATCTGACCGGTGGCTGGCTGGGCGCGCGTATGGGTCTGAATCGCACAATGAATGCTGGATTGGTGCTGCAAGTCATCGCCTTATCGATGCTGCTGGTACCGGCCACAATGCTCAGTGTTGGCTGGGTGATGGCCGCACAGGCACTGTCCGGTATCGCCAAAGACCTGAACAAAATGAGCGCAAAAAGCGCGATCAAACTGTTAGTGCCTGCCAACGCACAAGGCATGCTGTACCGATGGGTTGCCTTACTGACGGGTTCTAAAAATGCCTTAAAAGGTGCCGGTTTTTTTCTCGGTGGCGCCCTGCTGACGGTACTGGGTTTTCAGGGTGCGGCTGCCAGTATGGCGATCAGCTTGTTGCTGGTCTGGTTGCTGAGCCTGATGCTGTTAAAAACGGATCTGGGAAAAAGCAAAAGCAAACCCAAGTTTTCTGAGTTGTTTTCCAAAAGCGCGGCGATCAACCGTTTGTCACTGGCGCGCATGTTGCTGTTTGGCGCACGGGACGTCTGGTTTGTGGTCGCGCTACCGGTATTTTTATCGCAGACGCTGGGTTGGGACTCCTGGCAAACCGGCGGATTCCTGGCAGGCTGGATTATGGCTTACGGGGCTGTGCAGGCGATGGCACCCAGGCTGCAGAACCTCGGCAGCGGCAGTGGGCAGCACTATCCGGATGGGCGCTCAGCAATGCGCTGGGCTGCGCTGCTGACGCTTATCCCTGCCACAATCGCAGTGCTGTTGGGTACAACGCTGCCTGCTGGCGCAGTGTTGATAGGCGGGCTGATGATATTCGGGGTAGTGTTTGCCATGAACTCCGCACTGCACAGCTTTCTGATTGTCAGCTACGCACGTGACGATGGTGTTTCGCTGGATGTTGGCTTTTATTATATGGCCAATGCCATGGGGCGCCTGATTGGCACACTGCTGTCAGGATGGTTATTCCAGACGGCAGGTCTTGCTGCCTGCTTATGGGTATCGGCACTGTTTCTGCTCCTCACCAGTGTGGTGTCCATCGGATTGCCTCGACATCCGCCGACGAGCTGAGGTTACGGGCGCAGCTCAAACACATTAAACCCGTGCGCAGAGGCCAACAGCCTTGATTCTTTAAAGTACGACTCAGCCAGTTTCTGCAGCGGGATAAACTGGTTCACTACAAAAATTGCTCGTGTGCTGCGGCGGCTCAAACGCGATGCACTCTTCAGAAATTTCTCCGTCATCGTATCACTGACCTGGAATCCCTGATGGAACGGTGGATTACACAAAATCAGATCAAAACGCTGGCGAATCTGGCTGCCACAATCATCCACAACACATTGCACGTTCATACCGGTTTCAGTGAAGTTACGATTGGCTGCGTCAACAGCCGCCACATTGTTGTCTGTTGCCACACGCACGCCGATGGGAATGGATTGTGTGGCGAGCATCAGATAACCCCAACCACACCCGAGATCAAGCACACTGTCCACGCCCTTCATGTATTGAATGACGGGTGGTAAACAACTCACCAGCAACTGGCTGCCTTTATCAATTTTCTCCCAACCAAAAACGCCGGGTTTTGAATAAAAATTCATTAATGAGTGGCTGATCAGCCGCAGGTCCGTGTAACCAGCTGTCGGCAGACGCTTGCTGCCAAGAATCGCATCAGATGGCCTGCTGAACTGTGCAAGGTACGCGTTGCCAAACTTGCGGGCAGTGACATCAGACTGATAGAGCTCTGCGGCCTGTTTGGTGATTGACTTGATGCCATCGGTTTTTTCACCTGTCACATAGAGTTTGCCGTCAGCAGTCAAATGCCTGAGCGCTTCATTGATGACATGATGTGTCAGCATTTTTTCTTTGGAGATGCGATAAACAATCTGCTCGTATAAGCCTAGCCCGGTGAAATCGAAATCGCTCAGAAACGTATTGATACGCAGTTTTGCCATCTGCTCCCGCGTGTCGTAGCGGTTGCTGATGACATCAATTGACGTTGATCCGTTCAGCTTCAGGAGTCCGTCTATTGCCGGGTTTTCATCCATTACCCACAGGGTGCGAGCGGATGCGGATGCAGCTGTTGCTGTGCTGCTTAAAATCTCCAGCACCAGCGCCTGACAATGGTCTTTCATGTTATCCCCTGCACAATCGTATAATTTTTGCGGTACTGTTTATGTTCCGGCCAGTTATGTTCCGGCCAGTTATGTTCCGGCCAGTTATGTTCTGGCCAGCACGTGTTCAGAGCAGTACACTGTTAATCTCGGCTGCAGTGAGCACCCTGTACTGTCCGGGTTCCAGCGAATTATCCAGTGTAATGTCGCCGACACTGACCCGGTGCAAAGCCTGCACATGCAGTCCACAGGCAGCAAACATTCGTTTGACCTGGTGATAACGCCCCTCAGAGATGACAACACTGACTTTGTTGTCCGCAATGGATTCCAGAATGGCCGGTTTTGTAAGTTTTTCCTCTCCTTTGAGAAAAAATCCTTGCTTGAATTTCTTTATGGTGTCATCGGTAATCGGGTAGTCCAGATCGGCATGGTACATTTTCGGGCATTCGCGGCGCGGACTGATAATGCGGTGAACCCACTGGCCGTTGTTACTGAGCAGCACCAGACCCGTTGTATCCTTGTCCAGCCTGCCGGCGATGGCTAAATCCTCTGCGGCCTCGTCGATCAGGTCCAGCACAGTCGGATTGTCGCTGTCAGAGTTTGCACAAACATAAGCGGCTGGTTTATTCAGCATGAAATATTGCGCGACCGGAAGGCAGACCTGTTCACCATCGAGCAAAACACGGTCGTTCTCTGCAAGCATGTAGTCAGCACTTCTGGCAATCACATCACCGATCTGGACACGTTTGTCACGGATCAGCTTTTTGACCTGCGCGCGCGAGTAAACCGTGGCATGACTGAGAAACTTGTCGAGTCGCATTTTTTGGATGTTTATCCTGTTTGTCGTGCTGCCGGTACGCTTTTCCGGGTTGCAGATCACGAAACCTGGGGCGCCAGCGGGAAATAGGCTGATGGGTTATTGTGGTGCTTTTTTGGCGTGGGGCGATCGTAACCGATTCATAACCCAAGTGCATCCGCGAAAAAGTCTCGCAGGCGCTGTCGTTGGCAATGCGGCAGACCGGAATTGTCGTCTTGAATGGTATCGCGTGGCTCATACATACTGTCGCCACTTCGATGATCAGGCGTATAAGGTCCAAACAGGTTCCTAAATTAATGAACAGATCAGCAATCCAGTGTCGGCGCAGCATCCCGCAACCCCCTCGATCATCCGCCGCTTTGTTTGTCATGCTGCTCTGTGCCGTGTTGTTATCGGCATTTACAGCGATGACAAGCAGCGCGCAGGCTCAATCCGATCTGCTGCCCGGATTGGATACCGAGGTGCTGCAACAGCGTTCACGCGATATGCCGCGTCTGCATAGCCTGCTGATCAGTCATCAGGGCAGCCGCATTTATGAACAGTACTTTGCGGGTCGGGATGCCGGTCAGCCGGCCAATCTTAAGTCTGCATCCAAAAGTGTCATTTCTGCTCTGGTAGGTCTGGCCTTGCAGAACGGACACATCAAAGACATTAACCAACCCATCGTGGATTTTTTCCCCGAATACATCGGCACTGAAGTCGAAGACACGGTCAGAGGCATTACCATCAGAAATCTGCTCACGATGCAGGGCGGTTTAGCCAGCACGTCCGGCAGCAATTACGGGTCATGGGTTGCCAGCCGCAATTGGGTTGATGCGGCACTGAAAAGCCCGATGGTCGCCGACCCCGGCACTGCCATGATTTACAGTACCGGCACAACACATTTGCTCTCTGCCATTGTTACCCGCGCAAGCGGCATGAATACCAAGGAGTTTGCCCAGCGCTACCTTGCCGACCCCATGGGGTTTCGCATGGCCTATTGGAGCCGTGATCCACAGGGGATTTATTTTGGCGGTAATGATATGGAAATTACCCCTCGACAAATGCTGGATATCGGGGAAATGTATCTGAACGGGGGTGTACACGACGGTAAACGCATTCTCAGCGAGCAATGGGTGCGCGACTCGCATCAGCCGCATGCTGAATCTCCCCGCGGTGAAGGTCGCCATTACGGATACGGCTGGTGGCTGCGTGACATGGCCGATTTGCAGGTTCCGCTGGCCTGGGGTTACGGCGGCCAGTTTATTTTTGTTGTCAAAGAATACGATCTGGTGATTGTAATAACCTCTGATAGCAATCCCGGACCCGAACGAGGCCCGCATATGCGTTCCATTTATGATCTGGTGGAGTTTGATATTTTGCAGCCACTGCAAATTGCTGCAGGCAAAAAACCTGGGGCCCGTGACCTCAGCATTGCACCTTGATTTTAAAAATAGCCTTTAAAACCATAAAAAATTACCACAAGAGGTTTTTATGAGCGTCCATATTCAGGTAAAGCGTTTGCAGGACAAAGTCGCCATCATTACCGGCGCGACCAGTGGCATCGGCGAAGCGACTGCGCGGGTGTTTGCAGCACACGGCGCCAAACTGGTGATTGCCGGACGCTCACAGAAGCGCGGCGAGGCCTTGGCACAGGAGCTGAAGGCATTGCACGGCGACCGCTTTATGTTTCACGCCGTCAATGTGATCCACGACCAGCAGATGGGCGCACTGGTGGATGCAACAGTCGAGCGGTTTGGCCGTCTGGACTGTCTGTTTAATAATGCCGGCGCGGGCGAGCGCAGCTCCGTTGAATCGGTCACCGAAGAGGAATTTGACCGGGTCATGCGCTTGTTGGTTGGTAGCGCCGTGTTTGGTATGAAACATGCGGCGCGGGTGATGAAAACCTCCGGCGGTGGCAGCATTATCAATAACGCCAGTATCGCGGCGCATCGGATAAATCAGGGAGGCTATTTGTACTCCGGCGCAAAAGCGGCGCTGTCGCATCTGACGCGGCTGGCTGGTGTTGAACTGGGTCCCTGGAGTATCCGTGTCAATGCGATTTCGCCGGGGGCCATCGCTACGCCTATTTTCTGGGGCGGATCCACGCGCGCGCAATCACTCAGTGACAGTGAAAACGCACAAAAAATGGCTAAATTGCAGAGCAACCTTGCCGGTGCCACACCAACACCGCGTTCGGGACTGGCCGATGATATTGCCTATGCCGCGCTGTTTCTGGCCAGCGATGAAGGCAGTTACATCAACTGCCATGATCTGGTTGTGGATGGTGGGCGCGTCGCCATGTTTAATGAAAAACCATAATTGAAAACACATTTGTTGGACCTCCAATAACTCAAAAACCCGGATTTTTAGTATGGCTGACTCTCCGTTGCTTTGGCGCCCTTCGGCGCAGCGAATTGCCGATGCCGGCATAACCCGTTATCAACATTGGCTGACGCTGAACAAGGGGCTGACCTTCTCGTGTTATGACGACTTGTGGACGTGGTCAACCACCGAGATTGAAGATTTCTGGGAGAGTATCTGGCAATTCGCCGATGTGATTGCGCATAGCCCTTATCAGCAAGTGCTGCTGGAACGGAAAATGCCCGGTGCGCGCTGGTTCGAAGGCGCCACACTGAATTACGCCGAACATGCGTTAGCCTATGGCAGCCAACCAGAAAACCGCCACGCCCCAGCGCTGATCGCAGACTCGGAAGTTCGCGGACGGACACAAATCAGTTGGGGTGAACTGCGCCAGCAGGTTGGCTCCATGGCAGCAACCTTACGGGAGGCGGGTTTACAGGCAGGTGATCGTGCCGTGGCCTATATGCCGAATATTCCGGAAACCGCCGCCGCCATGCTCGCGGTGACCAGCGTGGGTGGCATCTGGTCATGCGCAGCCCCTGATATGGGCGCAGTGGGTGTTCTGGATCGCTTCCGCCAGATTGAACCCAAGGTCTTATTCACCATCGATGGCTATCGTTATGGCGGCCGTGACTTCGATCGACACGATGTCGCCCGCGAGCTGGTGCGCCAGCTGCCCAGTGTGGAATGTGTCATTTTCCTGCCCTATCTGCACAGCGACTCAGAACTGGATCTCAGCGGCATCGATCGCCCGGTTCGCGCCATTGGTTTTGCAAAGGCACTTGCCAGCCCGCAAGAACCTGCGTTTGTTGCGGTACCGTTTTCCCATCCGCTATGGATCGTGTACTCGTCCGGCACGACGGGCATGCCCAAGCCCATCGTGCATGGCCACGGCGGCGTTGTGATTCAGTCGTTTAAAGCCGGCCTGTTGCATGGTGATGCCAAGCCCGGTGACAAAACTTTCTGGTTTTCATCCACCAACTGGATTATGTGGAACTCGACCCTCAACGGCCTGATTAATGGCGTCACTGTATTGATGTATGACGGCAACCCCGGATATCCCGATACCAGCACCTTGTGGAAATTTGCAGAACGCGAACAAGCCAACTCCTTTGGCACCAGTCCGGCATTTATCGCCTTGTGCGCAAAGACCGGCATCAAACCCGGCGAACAATTTGATTTGTCCGCGCTACGCTCAGTCGGCTGTACAGGGTCGCCACTGCCAGAAGAAAGTTATGAGTGGGTCTACAATCACGTTAAGCAGGATGTTCGCCTCGGTTGTATTTCCGGCGGCACTGATCCAGGCGCTTGTTTTTTGACAACCAGTTCCATATTGCCAATTTATTCGGGTGAGATGCAGTGCCGCGAACTGGGAATTGCCACCCATGCCTTTAACGATGAAGGACTGTCTGTGATCGACGAAGTGGGCGAACTGGTGGTAACGCAACCCATGCCATCGATGCCTTTGTTTTTCTGGGGCGATACCGATGGCTCGCGCTATTTCAGCAGTTACTTTGAACAATTTCCGGGGGTCTGGTGCCATGGCGACTGGGTGCGTCTGATTCCTCGACCTGAGGCCATCACCGGGATTATCTACGGGCGTTCCGATTCCACCATCAACCGACATGGCATTCGCATGGGCACCAGCGAGATCTATCGTGTGGTAGAAGAGTTTGATGAGGTTCTTGATTCGCTGGTGGTTGATCTTGAATATTTGAATCGTGATTCTTTTATGGCGCTGTTTGTTGTCATTCGCGATCCGGAATTTGCTGCGCAAGCCAGCGCCAAAGGCCCGGCTCCTGACGGTTATATTGCTGGCAAAGCGTCGCTTCTGACAAACCCAAGGGCGCATGTAAACCCCGTGCACACCGGTGTTCCGGACGCGCTGCGATTGGCAATCAACGAGGCGATCCGCACCAAGCTGTCCGCGCGCCATGTTCCTGATGGCATTTTTGCCATTGCCGAAGTTCCGCGCACGTTGTCTGGCAAAAAGCTGGAAATCCCGGTGAAAAAGATACTGCTTGGCCACGATGTGAAAAAGGCTGTGAACCGCGACTCCATGTCCAATCCTGGCTCCATCGATTGGTTTATTGAGTTTGCGGCTGCAAGGCAAACAACCTAGAATCCGTCGCCTTCAGGGGAGTTGGTGATGGACGCATTTTTAGTCTCAACCGGGCTGGTCGCACTGGCAGAAATTGGTGACCGAACGCAACTGCTGGCATTTCTGCTGGCAGCCCGCTACAAAAAGCCCGTACCGATTATTCTTGCGATTTTGTTGGCAACACTGGCCAATCATGGTGTTGCCGGCTGGTTTGGCACCTGGCTGACCAGTGTCATGTCGCCGGAGATTTTGCGTTGGTTGCTCGGCCTCTCATTTCTGGCGATGGCCGCGTGGATGTTAAAACCGGATGAACTTGATGATGCTAAAGCCACCGCGACTCGCTTTGGTGTATTTGGCACAACATTCATTACTTTTTTTATCGCCGAGATCGGTGACAAAACCCAGATTGCAACCGTCGCGCTGGCGGCTCAATACCAAAGCCTGCTGTGGGTAGTGGTCGGCACCACGCTCGGCATGATGATCGCCAACGTGCCGGCGGTTTACGCGGGCGACAAACTGGCACATAAACTCCCCATCAGTCTGATCCATAAAATTGCAGCGGCGATTTTTGCGATGCTGGGAATAGCCGTCCTCATGGGCATGGGTCCATCATTGTTATGAACACGGCAACGTTGCCGATTGACGCAGTTTTAGCCGACATCCAGCGCGCTCTGCGGGCGCATAACCGCGCACTGTTGGTGGCACAACCGGGCGCCGGCAAAACCACGCGGGTGCCATTGTCATTGCTGGAGACTACGCCGCGGGGCCAACGCTGGTTGCTGTTGGAACCTCGTCGGGTAGCGGCTCGGCTGGCCGCTGCATTTATGGCAGAGCAACTGGGTGAAGCCGTGGGTCAGACCGTCGGGTACCGCGTACGCGGCGAGTCCCGGGTAAGCCCGGAGACACGTGTTGAAGTGCTCACGCAAGGTATCCTGACACGGATGCTGCAGGACGATCCTGAGCTACCGGGTGTGGCCGGGCTGATTTTTGACGAATTTCATGAGCGCAGCCTTGATGCTGACACCGGACTCGCGCTGGCACTGGATGTGCAGCACGGGCTTCGTCAAGACCTGAAAATTCTGGTGATGTCAGCGACACTGGATACCCGTGCCTTGTTGTCTGTGCTGGGTGAAGATACACCGCTAATCGATTGCCCCGGGCGCAGCTGGCCCGTGAGTACTTGTTACCGCTCGATGCCCCTGCGCGAGTATCCGGAGATTCATCTGGCGGGGTTGGTGCGCGAGGCCATGGCCGCTCACCAAGGTCACATCCTGGTTTTTCTGCCGGGTCAAAGCGAAATACGCCGGTTGGAACAACTGTTGCGCTCAAGCCTCGCAGACAGCGCAGACATTTGCCCCTTACACGGGCAAATGCCTCTGGCGGCACAACAAGCGGTGCTGCGGCCTGCATCGGACAGCCGGCGTCGCATTATCTTGTCAACGGCGATTGCAGAGTCCAGCGTGACCGTTCCGGGCGTGCGCATTGTCATTGATGCCGGGCGCGAAAGAGTGCCCGTGTATCAGCCACGCACCGGACTCAGCAGACTGGAGACAAGGCGTGTGAATCGCGCCAGCGCTGACCAGCGGCGCGGGCGAGCTGGTCGTGAAGCCGCTGGTTTTTGTTATCGCGCCTGGTCAGAAGACTCCATACTCGCGGCGCATCGCGAACCTGAAATGCTGCAGTCTGACCTGTCTCAACTGGTGTTTGAACTGACGCGTTGGGGCGTTACTGAACCCGGTTCTCTGACATGGATCCATCCGCCTCCCGCACCCGCAGTGCTGGCCGGGCGCCAGCTGCTGCAGATGCTGGGCCTGATCAACAGCGAGAAAAAGCTGAGCGTGCTGGGCAATCAATGTGCTCGCTGGCCCACACATCCGCGACTGGCCGCACTGTTGGAGCATGCCCGACGCCACCCGCAGCGGCTTGCCCTTGCCTGCTGGTTATCCGCGTGGCTGGAGGAACAACCCGGTGCCAGTGATATCGATCTGCAGGTGGTGATGGGGGCTGCGGATAAACATCGAAATCATCGATGGCATCAGCCCGCCAGACAATGGGCGCAGCGCCTTGACTGCTCACTGGACATTCACTCACCAACCCTCAGCGACGATCTGGCGCACCTGCTGCTGGTCGCTTACCCGGACCGGCTAGCGGTCGCCCAGGGTGGCGGGCAATTCAAACTGATCAGCGGCGGCCAGCTCAGTGTGCCGGATGACAGCTCGCTGGCATCAGCAGAATTTATCATTGCTGTTGAACTGGACGCTCACGCCACTAACGGGCGGATCTTTTCCGGGGCAGCCGTGCGGCGCGCCACGCTTGAACAACATTTTCCGCAGACGCGCGATTGGCAGGCACATGCGTATTGGGATGATCGGCTTGAGCGCCTGGTCGCAGAACAAACGCGCCTGCTGACGCTGGGCGATTATGAACTGGTATTGGAACGCAAAGCGCAAAATAACGGCGCGGCGGGTTTGCCCGCAGCGCTGGTGCAAAGGGCCTTGATTGGGGCACTAAAAGCGCGCGGCAGTTTGTCCTGGTCTGACGACGATCAGCAACTGCTGGGGCGGCTGCGATTGCTGCATAAGGCCGTTGGTGCCACTGCCGCCGGCCTGGCATGGCCGGATGTGTCAGAGCCGGCATTGCTGATGAGCCTTGAACACTGGCTTGCCCCCCATCTGGGTGGGTTGCACCGGCTGGATCAGATCGAGCGGCTACCCTTGGCCACGCTTTTTCTGGAGAGCCTGGACTGGCAACTGCAGCAGGCCTTACCCGCTCTGGCACCCACACATCTTCGCGTGCCCAGCGGCTCGGACATCCGTATTGATTATTCAGGTGACGAGCCGGTTCTGGCGGTCAAACTGCAAGAAATGTTTGGTCAGACGCACACGCCGACCGTTGTCAACGGACGAGTCCCCCTGCTGATACATCTGCTGTCGCCAGCGAGGCGGCCCGTGCAGATTACCCGCGACTTGGCCGGCTTCTGGTCGAGCAGCTATTTTGAGGTGCGCAAGGATCTGCGCGGTCGTTATCCCAGACATCCCTGGCCGGAGGATCCACTGCAAGCCGTGGCCAGCGCGCGGGCAAAACCTCGCGGGCAGTAAACACCGCCACATGCACAGCAGAGTCTTTGCGCGTTCATATCGATTCAGATAGCATGACCCGACTGCCAGCATTCAGCTCCATACAAATCGAATTACATAACAGGAGAATCTCATGTGTGACCAGCATACCTTTGAAGAAGACCAGGAATTTCTGAAGAAAAGCGCTCACTTTACGCGCCGTCAATTTAACACTCTGGGCGCAGGTGCCGCGCTGGCACTGATGTTGCCCCCTGTTGCCAATGCTCAGGATGTGGTTGAAACCGATGTCACCATTCAGACACCCGATGGCGTAGCGGACTGCTACTTTGTGCACCCGGCCAGTGGTAGTCACCCTGCCGTGTTGATCTGGCCCGACATTCTCGGCCTGCGACCCGCATTCCGCGCCATGGGCAAACGCATGGCCGAAGCCGGGTATTCAGTTTTGGTAGTCAACCCCTTCTATCGCAGCGCCCCGTCGCCGGTTGTTCCTGACGGAGCAAGCTTCCAGGATCCGGACATCCGCAGCATCGTCATGCCCATGGCCGGCGCGCTGAATGCTCAAACTCACGTCACCGATGCACGTACCTTTGTCGCCTGGCTGGATCAGCAGGGATCTGTGGATACCGCTCGCAAGATCGGTACCATGGGTTACTGCATGGGTGGCCCGATTGTGATGCGCACGGCGGCAGCACTGCCCGATCGTATCGGTGCCGGTGGTTCATTCCACGGCGGCGGATTGAATACCGCTAATGCAGACAGCCCACACCTTGGCATTCCCAACATGAAGGCGCACATGCTGATTGCCGTCGCTCAGAATGATGATGAACGCGATCCGGAAAGCAAAAACGTGCTGCGCGCAGCATTTGATGCGGCGGGCGTTGAGGCGGAGATTGAAGTGTACGCAGCCATGCACGGATGGTGTGTGCCTGACTTCCCGATTTATCACGAAGAGCTCGCTGAACGCGCGTGGGGCCGCATGCTGGCTATTTTCGAGACTGCTCTCTGAGCCCCTAGCGCAACGATTGTGCGACCCATTGCCTGAACTGCTCCGGCGGTAATGCGCCGGAGACACGGGCAATCTCTCGTCCCTCCCTAAAAATCATCAAAGTAGGAATGCTGCGGATCGCAAATTTCGCAGCAAGCTCCTGCTCCTCGTCCGTATTCACTTTTGCCAGCCGCACCGCGGGCTCCATGCTGCGGGCAGCCGCCTCAAACACGGGAGCAAACTGTCTGCACGGCCCACACCACGGCGCCCAGAAGTCAACGACCAAGGGCAAATCTGTACTGACGTGGGCCGCAAAGCTGCTGTTGCTTAAAGGCACTGGCAGGCCCGTAAACAAGGGCTGTTTGCAGGCACCGCACTTTCCGTCCTGAGACAGGCGTTGTGCAGGGATTTTGTTTTTACGGTGACAATGGGGACAGCAGAGGGTGATCAGATTTTCGCTCATCGGTGAGGCTCCAGTGACTGACGATCATTACTGCCAGATATTGGGTCAGCATTTGCCGATTTCCAGTCATCTGGTTTATCTTGACAAGGCATCGCGCTCAGTACATTTTCTGCACGTTCTGCGAGCTTGCGAGCCTGGCTTGATGGAATTGCTGATCACCCCATAGCCGCACTTGTCTTAAATGCCTGTGCCCCCCAATAAAAGAGGTTTGTAATGATGAAAAAAGCCGTTCGCAATGGCCGTCGCGCCCTGACCCTCGGTTTGGTGTTCTCTGGTGCTTTGTTTGCGCTTGCCTCCGGCAGCGCGATGGCTCAACGAGGCGCTTCAGCACCCGCTGAGCACGCCGATGTTCCACCCGAAAACTTCCTGCCAAACCCCTACGAGACGATTCGCAACTGGGGCACACTGCCGGATAACCGCGTCTGGGGCTCAGTCAGTGGTGTGCATGTCGATATTGATGGCGTGCATCTGTGGGCGGGCGACCGCTGCGGCGCCAACTCTTGTGCAGGTTCCGGGGTAGACCCGATTGTTAAACTTGATCCGCAAGGCAACGTTGTACAGAGTTTTGGTGCCAACCTGATTACCTGGCCACACGGGCTGTCGGTCGACCAGGAAGGTAACGTCTGGGTAACTGACGCACGCGCGCCTAACGCCCAGGAACTTGAGCGGACTCCGGATACCTTTAAGGGTGGCCACCAGGTGGTCAAGTTCAGCCCGCAAGGGGAAGTGTTGCTGACCATCGGAACACCCGGTGAAGCTGGAAATCCGCCAACTCACCTGAATGAGCCAAACGCCGTTCTGGTCGCGCCGGATGGACACATTTTTATCGCTGAAAGCCATGGCGGCCAGTTCATTGATGAGGCCGGCGAAGGTGCTTTCAGCCGTATCTCCAAATTTGCGCCGGACGGAACCTTTGTCAAGAGCTGGGGTACCTGGGGTTATGAGGATGGACAACTGCGATCCCCGCATGCGTTAGCGATGGACTCGCAGGGCAGATTATTCGTTTCTGACCGTGGTAACCGTCGGATTCAGATATTCGACCAGGAAGGCGCTCATCTGGATACCTGGTATCAGTTCAGCCGCATCAGTGGCATGTACATCGACGAGAACGATGTTCTGTATGCCATCGACTCCGAATCCGACCAGAACTATAACCCGGGCTGGCGCAAAGGCCTGCGTATAGGCAGCGCGCGCACGGGTGATGTTTGGTACTACATTCCTGAGCATAACTCTGAGCGCCCGACCGGTATGGGTGGCATTGGAGCCATGGGTGAAGGCGTGGCAGTGGACCGTGATGGCAACATCTACGCTGGCGAAGTGGGTCCGGTGACGGGTTTGACCAAGTTTATTCCGCGTCTGGTTCCTGAGAACTTTCCGCAGCATTGATTGCGCGGAGTGAGTACCGAAAGAGTTCTGCAGCGCCGGACCGGCCGCATCCTTTGAAGGGGCGCCCGGCGGTGCGGAACTCAACGTCGCGGCTACGCCGCGCCGGATTCGAACAGTCCTACCGCTTTTTCGGGCTCCCCTTCAAAGGATCAGCGCGGCCTGATTGGTCCGGCGCTGCAGAACTCTTCCGGCGCTGGCACTGATGTCAAAACAGATCCTGCACAACCGGGATAATGGATAACACCAGCAGCGCTGCCATAAACCAGTTAAAACGTTGCCGGCGCTGATCATCGGCCAACAACTTCTGCAAACCAACTCCAAACAACAACCAGGTCCACGCGCTGGGGACGGAGGCCATCATAAAAATGCCGGCAATCCTGACCACCTGCTGGTTGATGTCCGGGCCCGCGGTCGTGAATGCGGCGATAGCGCCTACCGCCATAATCCACGCCTTGGGGTTCACCCACTGAAATAAGGCGGCCTGAATGAATGTCAGTGGCCTTGCCTTTGTGTCGGTGTGATCGGGTTTGCCGCTACCGGCGATCTTCCACGCCAGATAAAGCAGATAGGTTACGCCTGCCACGGTGATTCCTTCATGAAGCAAGGGGTACCGCTGGAAAATGCTGCCCAACCCCAAGCCTATAGCGACAAACATGGCCGGGAATCCCAGCATGACGCCAAATACCAGCGGCAGGCTGCGCCTGACGCCATAGTTAACGCCAGAGCTCATCAACATGACATTATTAGGCCCGGGAGTAATCGCGGAGGACAAGGCAAACAGGAATACGGAGATTGCAAACTCGATGCTGATGGTGGTGACTCACTGGTTTAGGCTGATTGGAACATAACGTACAAATCTTTATTTTCACCGCTTGGCTGTTGTGGTGGTGTATCGGATTTCAGGTAAACTGCGTCGGCTTGAAGACTTCGCGGCAGTATAAAGGGGTTTCCCCCTAGGAGAAATGTTTATGAAAATTCGAATCATTGCTGGTGCACTGGCACTGGCCGTCAGTTCGTTAAGCGTTGCACAAACCGGAACCTTTACCGCCGGCAACCCGTTGAGCACGACCAATGAAGCCGGTCAAGCGACGCCCATGTCATCCAATGTCAAAGTGTTTGGCAGTTTACGATTTGCTGAGAGCTGTACCTTTGATCCTGCAAAAAATCTGATTCTGGCGATGAATGCCGGTGTTGCTCAGGATATGCAGGAAAATGATGGTTATGTCTCTCTGCTGAATCCTGATGGCAGCGTACATACCGCCAAGTGGATTGGCAACGATCGCAACGGTCTCACCCTCAATCAACCGCTGGGCAGTGCGATTGGTGGCGGCAAATTGTATGTCGCCGACATCGACCACGTCCGCACGTTTGATCTGGCAACCGGACAACCCGGCGACGCGTGGCCAATTGATGGTGCAAATGGACTCAACGGTATAGCCGTAGCAGCAGATGGCACCGTTTACGCATCCAATACCCGTGATCCGCAACGCGTTTACAAGGTCACTGCAACAGGCCAGTCATCGGTGTTTCTGGAGGGCGCGCCGCTGATGTCACCCAATGGGGTGGCTATCGATAACGACGGCAATGTTGTGGTCGTGAATATAGGCAACAACAACGTGATGACTTTTAATACATCAGGTGAACTCATCAACACGGAGTTTGCAGCAGAGGGCGGTAATGACGGTGTCGTGGTGTTGGCCGATGGCACAAAGATTGTCAGCAGCGTGCGCTTTGGCAGCATTTCACGGATTGCTCCCGGTGCTGATGCAGAGGTGATTGCGGTGGGCATTCCCAGTGCAGCGTCGATCTGTTACGACTCTGTTCAGAATCAGATCGTGATCCCGATGAACAACAATAACGCGATGGGTTTCCTGCCGCTGGATTGATGTAGCTTGATCGGACCGATCCGTCAGATTTAAATGCTGAGGTGTTCAGTTGTTTACAGCTGAATGCCTCCGTTTTTTTTTAGCGCGTCCCAAACTACTTCAGAGCATTTTTCAGGAAAGCCAGCACGTCATTGTACTGCCCCTGAAATACCAGCCTTCCCTGGTGGCGCTGCCACTGCCAGTCATACATAGGGTCGTAATAATCCTGCAGCAGACGCCGGATCCAGTCTCGGTGCAATGATGGGTCACCCAACCGGTGTGCCTCAATAGCGTTTTCCAGCATGTGCGACAACTCTGTATACCGATCACCACCAAGCCGCTTTTGAACACGTCTCAGTGAGTCACGAAGATCATCAACAAATGCCTCAAAGCCTGCAGCTTCATCACCTAACTCCGACTGCCACTCGGTTGATTTGCGCAGAATGTAGTTTATCCACGAGTGCTGAGTCCGTGATTCAATATCACTGTTCAGTCGCACGAGTGGTGAGCGCCCGATCGCATCTCGAAGAACCGGTGGCAAGGCACAACGACCTATAAGGCGGCTTTCGTCCTCGAGAATCAGAGGCTTGTCTGGTGCCATGTGTACCTGTTTAAGCATGGCAATAATCAGTCGGTTTTCGAAGTCGATCTGCGAGGGTTGCTCTGTTGCACGTTTGCCGAATGCGCTGCCTCTGTGGTTGGCGATAGCTTCCAGATCAATGGTGCCAGGCACGGCGTTCAACAGGTCCGTTTTTGCAGATCCCGTGTGACCGGCCAGTACTAATAATTTGCCATTTGCACAGATTTTTTCCAGTTGCTCCAGCAGATATCGACGCATAGCTTTGTAACCACCAATGACTCTCGGATACTCGCAACCGGCTTCCTTCATCCATTGCTGGCAAATTTGTGAGCGTAGGCCGCCACGAAAACAATACAGATATCCACCCGGGTGTTGATGAGCAAAGTCTGTCCATGAGCGCACCCTAGCGATTTTTATTTCGCCATTAACAAGTTGATGGCCTAGCTCAATCGCGGCTTGCTGCCCCTGCTCCTTATAACAGGTACCCACCTGTTCACGCTCAAGGTTGCTCATCAACGGCAGGTTTACTGCGCCAGGAAATGCTCCGCGACTGAATTCAACCGGTGCGCGTGTGTCAAACAGCGGAATATTGTTGATAAACAGACTGTGAAAGTCGTCAGTATCTGCGCGCATATCACACTAACCAAATGCGTTGTTGTAATCCGGATGCGGGCCGCAGACGGCCAATGGGTTTTATCAACTCCGCCGCAACGCCCGCTTGTGCCAAAGCTTTTTCAAACTGCGAGCGGGCAGAGGGTCTGACAGCCATTAACAAACCACCTGATGTTTGCGGATCACACAATAGCGCTTTTTGTAAATGATCAAGCTTCGCGAGTTTGAGACCATAACTATCGAAGTTTCTGTGAGTGCCACCTGGCACGCAGCCTTGAGCGATGTAATCCGGCACCGGCTCCAGCACTGGTATTGCTGCAAAATCCAGTTCGGCATCCAGGCCACTGCCCTCACACATTTCCAGCAGATGACCCATCAAGGCAAATCCGGTGACATCCGTCATTGCCGTCAGGTCGCTGATCGCTGCCAGCTCCATTCCGGGGGAATTAAGCTGGCACATGACATCACGCGCCAGAAACTCGTGTCCGGGTTTTAACTTGCCTTGTTTTTGTGCTGTGGTCAGCACGCCGACGCCCAATGGCTTGCTGAGATACAAGAGACAGCCCGCCTCGGCAGTGTTGTTCTTCTTTAACTGACTCTTGGTGACAATGCCGGTCACTGCCAAACCAAATACCGGCTCCGGGCAATCAATACTGTGTCCGCCAGCCAGCATGATGCCGGCATCGGAACACGCCTGCCGCCCGCCGTCGACGACCTGCGCTGCAAGCTCGGCAGGCAAGGTGTTGACGGGCCAGCCGAGTATAGCGATGGCCATCAGCGGTCGACCTCCCATGGCGTAGATGTCGCTGATGGCGTTGGTCGCCGCAATGCGGCCAAAATCAAATGCATCATCGGCAATCGGCATAAAGAAGTCTGTTGTGCTCAATATCACCTGATCGTTGCCAATATCGTAAGCGGCTGCATCGTCGCGGCTGCTGTTGCCAACCAACAGCGCCGGATCGGTGAAAAAGCGTCGACTGGATTCAAGGATTCGGTCCAGCACTGCCGGCGCAATCTTGCAACCGCACCCGGCACCGTGGCTGTATGCCGTCAGTTTGAATTGTGACAACAATGCTGCGCTTGCCTTGTCTGACATGATTCTTTTTTCTCTCAGAGATATCTAAAGATGGGCATTATAGCGCGCCAACAGGATTAGTTGCTGAGCCAGCAAACGACGCTCCGAATAGACACAACGCACATGATTGACTATAGTTCCGCGCGTTTCCCCCCGTTGAAGAACAGTTGATCGTCTTATGGCTCGCGGCACGTTGTATACCATTTCTGCGCCCTCAGGTGCAGGCAAAACCAGTCTGGTTAACGCTCTGCTGAACCAGGGCGACACGCGCCTGTGTGTATCCGTATCACATACCACACGAGCCAAACGCCCCGGTGAAACACATGGCGTCAATTATCACTTTGTCACCCGAGAAGAATTCCTGACCATGCGCGCGGCCGGGATATTTCTTGAATCAGCGGAGGTGTTTGGAAATCTGTATGGCACGTCTGCAGTGTGGGTGCAATCTCAACTCAGTGAGGGTATGGATGTCATTCTGGAGATTGACTGGCAAGGCGCCGATCAGGTCAGACAACTAATTGATACCAAAAGTATTTTTATCTTGCCGCCCTCATTGGAAGCCCTTCAACAGCGGCTGGACAGTCGTGGCCAGGATGATCAGGCAACCATCGATAGACGTATGCAGCAGGCGCGTGACGAAATTTCCCACTACGGGGCAGCAGACTACCTGATTATCAACGATGGCTTTGATACCGCGTTAGATGACCTGCGCGCCATCGTGCGGGCGGCCAGACTTGAACAGGCCCATCAACTGAACAACCGCGGTGATTTATTGCGCAATCTTCTGGCGTAGCACCATTTATCAGTGCAGCGCGAACCAAGGTTCGAGGTGGTAAACAGAATTTTTAAATGCAATCAACGCATTCTTTCAGTATGATAGCCGGTCTTTTCCGCGGCAGAGCTGTTACTTTTTTCAGCCCGGATCAATTCAGGATTAATCAGCATACCCAATCAGGTAGATAAGGCAGGATCAGGCTATGGCACGAGTTACCGTAGAAGATTGTCTCAGCAAGGTCGACAATCGTTTTCAGCTAGTGATGATTTCCAGCAAGCGCGCCCGTCAGCTGCAAACCGGCGGCAAAGATGCATTAGTACCGGAAGATAACGATAAACCAACCGTCATTGCATTACGTGAAATTGCCGAAGGTCTGGTGGATGTGAGCATTCTGAACAGTCGCTCCACACCCGTTCGTGAAATTCCCGAAGCGGATCTGGATGCAACGGCAGCCATGATGGGCGCAATTATTGCGGAAATCGAGCCGGAAGCGGCAGACGAGCCCCTTAACGACGACGAGTAATACTCGCAGGAGTCGGCTTGTGGCGTTAACAATCGACTCTCTTGCCAGCAGCCTGTCTGGCTATCTGGCGACCGATCAGGTCAATAGTGTCCGCCGCGCCTACTTCTACGCAGAGCAGGCGCATGACGGACAATTCCGTCGTAGTGGCGAACCTTACGTAACACACCCCCTCGCCGTTGCCAATATCCTCTGTGACATGCACATGGACCATCAAAGCCTGATGGCGGCCATGCTGCATGACGTCATTGAAGACACCGGTGTTAGCAAAACCGCGATCAAAGGCCAGTTTGGCGATACCGTGGCTGACATGGTTGATGGCGTGAGCAAACTCAACAAAATCACCTTCAGCAGTCACGCCGAAGCACAGGCCGAAAACTTCCAGAAGATGGCACTTGCCATGGCGCGTGATCTGCGTGTGATTCTGGTGAAACTGGCTGACCGCCTGCATAACATGCGCACGCTTGATGTGCTCAGCCCTGAAAAACGCCGGCGTATTGCACGCGAAACACTGGATATTTACGCGCCAATTGCCAACCGACTCGGCATGAATGCCGTCAGAGTCGAGTTTGAAGAGCTCGGTTTTGCGGCACTGCATCCCATGCGTGCACGTCGTCTTGATGCTGCCGTCAAATCGGTCCGCGGCAATCGCAAGGAAATCGTCAAACAGATTCAAAGCGCGATTGAGGCCTGTCTTGCCCGCGAGGGCTTGCCCGGGCGCACGATAGGGCGCGAGAAGCACCTGTACAGCATTTACGAAAAAATGCGCAGCAAGCGTAAACCATTTTCCGAAATCATGGATGTTTATGCCTTCCGTATCGTGGTGGATTCAGTTGACACCTGTTACCGGGTTTTAGGCGCTGTTCACAACCTGTTCAAGCCTGTTCCTGGCAGATTCAAGGACTATATCGCCATTCCCAAAGCGAACGGCTATCAGTCCCTGCACACCACGCTGTTTGGCTTGCACGGTGTGCCGATTGAGATTCAGATCCGCACCGAAGAAATGGAAGCGATGGCGAACAACGGCATTGCGGCGCATTGGTTATACAAATCATCCGATGATATTTCAGCCAACGCCCACACCCGAGCCCGGCAGTGGGTGAACGGTCTGCTCGAAATGCAGCAGAACGCGGGTAATTCCCTGGAATTTATTGAAAATGTAAAAATTGATCTGTTCCCGGACGAAATTTACGTGTTTACCCCCAAGGGCCGCATCATGGAGCTGCCGGCTGGCTCAACGGCCGTGGATTTTGCGTATGCCGTCCATACGGATGTCGGCAACGCGTGTGTTGCCTGTCGTATCAGTCGCCGCCTGGCGCCTTTGAGTGAGCCGCTGGAAAGTGGTCAGACTGTCGAAATCATCACCTCGCCGGGCGCACAACCCAATCCTGCGTGGCTGAGTTTTGTGGTCTCGGGAAAGGCGCGCAGCAACATTCGACATTACCTTAAAAACCAGCGGCAATCAGAGTCAATCGCGCTGGGCCGCCGTTTGCTCAACAAAATTCTGGCCGGATTTGGCACACAAATCGAAAAACTCAGCCCGGATGAAATCAAGTCTGCGCTGGAACAGCTTAATGTGACTGAGCTAGATACCCTGCTCAGCGATATTGGACTCGGCAATCGGATGGCGCACATGGTTGCGCAAAAAATGATGCCGGCGACCAACGCGCCAGACTCCGCCAAGAGTGGATCGCGGGCCAACAAACAGACCTCTCTGACGATTCGCGGTTCGGAAGGTATGGTGATGAGTTATGCCAAATGCTGCTATCCGATTCCGGGCGATCCTATCGTCGCGCACATCAGTTCCGGCCGCGGCATGGTCATTCACACCGAAACCTGCAACAACATTGGCGAGTTCCGTAATAGCCCTGAAAAAATAGTGCCAGTGCGCTGGGACCCGGACGTTGATGGCGAGTTTGCTGTTGAGCTGCGCGTTGAAATCGAAAATGAACGCGGCATTATCGCCAAGCTGGCAACAGCCATCACCAGCAAAGAAGCCAACATCGAACGCATCAGTACCGTTGAGCGCGATGCACGCTTCAGTATCGTTAACCTGTTGTTAAACGTGCGGAATCGTATCCATCTCGCCCGCGTTATGAAGCATATTCGTCTGATCAAGCCGGTCTCCCGGGTTGCACGGGTAAAGAGTAAAAAGTTAAGCAAGACTTTAAAGAGCAACCCTTCAGCCGAGAGCTGACAGGGAATAAAGTGAGCGTGAGTGGTTGCTCACAAATTTTTGTCCCCTCTGGTTATCAAGGATTACCATGGCAGAAAAACGTGTTGTTTCAACGCCTCATGCGCCCGCAGCCATTGGTCCTTACTCCCAGGCTGTGCGCGCGGGTGACATGTTGTATCTGTCCGGGCAGATTCCGCTGGATCCAGCCACTATGGAGATTGTTGAAGGTGGTATCGCCCCGCAGACGCGACGTGTCATAGCCAATCTGGCAGCCGTCGCCGCGGAGGCCGGTGGCACGCTCGACGACTGCGTCAAGCTGACCATTTACTTGTCGAGTCTTGCAGACTTCGGGACTGTGAACGCCATCATGCAGGAGCGTTTCAAACCACCTTACCCGGCACGGGCAACTATTGAAGTCTCGGCACTGCCACGTTTGTCACTGGTGGAAATTGATGCGGTAATGTACTTGCCTGTTGCCCGCTAAACCAACCCGGAGATCAGGGCTTATGCCCGCTGCGCCCGCCGTTACAACACCGCAACTCAGTCATCTGGCGCTCGACTGCCTTAAGGGCGTTGGCCCAGGCCTGAAACAGCGGCTTGCCGTTTTGCATCTCAACACTGTGCAGGACCTGTTGTTTCATCTGCCGCTACGCTATCAGGACAGAACCCGCATCGCCCCAATCGGTCGTGTGCTGCTCGGTCAGGATGTCATGATTGAGGGCGAGGTGTTCAGCTGCAACATCGAATTCGGACGGCGACGCAGTCTGGTGTGCCGAATCAAAGATGCCAGCGGCCTGATCAGCCTGCGCTTTTTTCACTTCAGTGCTGCGCAGAAAAACATGCTCAGCCCGGGAACCTCTCTGCGTTGTTTTGGGGAAATTCGCCCCGGCAAAACCGGTTTCGAGATTTACCACCCTGAATATCAGATCATAAAAACGGGTGAGTCCCTGGCATTGTCGAACAGCCTGACTCCTGTCTACCCTGCAACGGAAGGATTACAGCAGACACGTCTGCGAAGCCTGATTGACCAGGCACTGGCGCTGTTATCACCCGATACCCTGCGCGACTGGGTTCCGCCCGGCATCCTTGCACAGGTCTCGCATACGGCTGACTGGCC
>CALQJO020000006.1 GCA_943330915.2 Rhodoferax sp. OV413
CTTGGGTTGTCGAATATCGAGTCACCCAGACTGTCAGTTATAAAGAGGATAAAACATGGGATTGTTCGACCTGACTGGCAAAGTCGCTTTGATTACAGGTTCTACCAAGGGTATCGGACAGGCAATTGCCCATCGAATGGCGGAAGCCGGTGCCAAGGTGGTTATTTCCAGCCGTAATCAGCCTGCTTGTGATGAAGTGGCTGCCGATATCAAGGCTCAAGGCGGCGATGCATTCCCTTTTGCCTGCAATATCAATTACAAAGCTCAATTGCAGGCGCTTACAGACAAAACCGTGGAACGGTACGGCAAGATTGACATTCTGGTCATTAACGCAGCGCTGAATCCCTTTTACGGCCCCTCTCAGGATATTCCTGATGACGCTTTTGACAAGATTATGAATTCCAATATCGGCAGTGCGCATCGACTTTGTCAGATGGTATTGCCGGGTATGGCAAAACTCGGTGGCGGAGCGGTCATCATCGTTTCCTCGATTGCGGGTATCAAGGGCAGCAATGTTCTTGGTGCCTACGGTATCTCTAAGGCGGCTGATATGCAGATGGCCCGCAATCTGGCTGTCGAGTGGGGGCCACACAATATCCGCGTGAACTGTATTGCCCCCGGCCTTGTGCGCACAGATTTTGCGCGAGCTCTGTGGGAGAATCCGGAGACTTATCAACAAACCGTTTCGAAGTATCCGTTGCGCCGCATCGGTGAGCCGGATGAGATTGCCGGTGCAGCAATCTATCTGGCGTCAGATGCCGGCAGTTTCACAACCGGGCAAACACTGGTTGTTGATGGTGGCGGCACCATCACCGGATAACTACCACGGGATAACGCCGTTGCCGGTTGCCAACCCGAGCGGTCAACACTGCCAACGTTCAAAACATCATCTGTGACAACAACTGAACATTGAATCATGAGGAAGTAAAAATGAATCTGGGTCTCTCCGAAGCAATGCAGGAAGTACGGGAAAAAATACGTACATTTGTGGAAGTTGATGTTGCTGCAGTTGAGCACGAATACCACGAAGAAGTCAGTGTCGGCGACCGATGGTCACATACACCGCGCCAGGAAGAGATTATGGAGAGCCTCAAGGCCAAGGCGAGAGCGCTGGGTTTGTGGAACTTTTTTCTGCCGAAAAGTCAGGGCGGTGCTGGTATCAGCAACCTTGAATACGCACATCTTGCTGAAATCATGGGTCGCAGTCGCCTGGCCTCCGAGGCCTTTAACTGCAGCGCACCTGACACCGGCAACATGGAAGTTCTGGAGCGCTACGGCTCTCAGGAGCAGAAAGACCAATGGTTGAAGCCCCTGCTGGCAGGCAAAATCCGCTCGGCGTTTGCAATGACTGAGCCGGACGTTGCCTCCTCTGATGCCACCAATATTTCTACCCGTGCTGTATTGGATGGCGACGACTGGGTTATCAATGGCGAGAAGTTTTATATCTCTGGCGCGGGTGATGCGCGTTGCAAGATCATGATTGTGATGGTGGTGACCGACCCGGACGCACCAAAACACAGTCGCCAGTCACAGATTCTGGTGCCAATCGACACCCCCGGTGTAGCCGTGTTGCGTCCGATGGAAGTGTTTGGCAAAGATGATGCGCCTCACGGGCACATGCACATTCGTTTCAGCAATGTGCGAGTTCCCAAGGAAAACATTATTCTGGGTCGCGGACGAGGTTTTGAGATTTCTCAAGGTCGGCTTGGACCAGGCCGTATTCACCACTGCATGCGTTCCATCGGTGCAGCAGAGCGCGCGCTGGATCTGATGTGCAAACGCGCCTTGAGCCGAGAGGCGTTTGGCCGACCGTTGGCTGAACTCGGCGGCAACTATGATGTGATCGCCGACAGCCGTATTGAAATCGAAATGTGCAGGCTCCTGGTATTCAAAGCGGCCTACCTGATGGACACCATCGGTAACAAAGCTGCCCGCGACGCGATTTCACAAATCAAAGTGGCAGTACCCAATATGGCACTGCGGGTTATAGATCGTGCCATTCAAATGCATGGCGCTGCCGGTGTGTCGCAGGACTTCCCGCTCGCTGCGCTGTGGACATCACAGCGCACACTGCGACTGGCGGATGGCCCGGATGAAGTGCACCGTCGGGTGATCGCTCGCAAAGAGCTTGCCCAGTACTCATGATGTCCTGCTGACACTGATGCGTATTTGATCAGGCAACGTAAACCCGGTGATTTACAAAGATCGCCGGGTTTTTTATGTCTGTTTGTGACTGTCAGATTTTGGTCTGGCGATGAAAGCGCCACGTAACAACACCATGTTGATTTTAAGAAACAGGATGCCAACCTCTTGAGAATCGCCATCATCGGGACCGGGATAGCCGGTCTGACTGCGGCTTACAAGTTAAATGCCCAGCATGACATCACCGTGTTTGAGGCGGCAGAGCGCATCGGCGGCCATACCGCAACGATTGATGTGCACCTCGATGGTCAGCGCTACGCTGTTGATACCGGATTCATCGTCTACAACGACTGGACTTACCCCAATTTCATCCGTCTGATGGATGAATTGGGTGTGCAGTGGCGTGAGTCGGATATGAGTTTTGGTGTCAGCTGTTCGCAGACCGGACTGGAGTACGCTGGTGTGACTGGTCAGTTTGAGATGATCAACAGCCTGTTTGCGCAGCGGCGCAATCTGTTGTCGCCGTCATTTTTAAGAATGCTGACCAACATCCTGTCGTTTAACAAACAGGCAATCAGCGATGTTGAGCACGATAAAATTCCAGACATGACACTCAGGCAGTATGTTGAGCATCATGGTTTAAGTCAGATGTTTATGGATTTCTACCTTGTACCGATGTGTTCTGCCATCTGGTCCACACCATTTTTGCAGATGTACGAATTCCCCGTACGCTTCCTGCTGCCGTTTTTGTATAAACATGGCCTGATCAATGTTAATAACCGGCCTCGGTGGCGGACGTTGTGCGGAGGTTCCCAGGCTTACCTTGGGCCGATGACGGCGGCATTTGCTGACAAAATCAGGCTCAATTCGCCGGTGTTTTCGATCACCCGGCATGCGCACGGGGTCGAGGTCAGCAGCGCTGCCGGTGTGGAATTGTTTGATCAGGTGATCCTGGCCTGCCACAGCGATCAGGCGGTTGCGTTGTTATCGGATGCTGACAGGCTTGAAGCAGAGATTTTGTCGAGCATCCGCTATCAGCCCAATGATGTGGTGTTACACACGGACGCAACGGTCATGCCGCGCAGTCGCCGCGCATGGGCGAGCTGGAATTACCATCTTGGCAGTGACCGGTCCGGGTTGCCTCGACTGACTTACGATATGAACAGGCTGATGGGGATTGCGGGCCCGCACCATTTTTTTGTCAGTCTGAACCACGCCGATCATATTGATTCCACAAAAATTCTGGGTCGATATGATTACGCTCACCCGATTTTCACCCGCGCAGGCGCACAGGCACAAACGCGCTGGGAGCAGATTAATGGTGTGCGTCGCAGTTGGTTCTGTGGAGCGTGGTGGGGCAAAGGCTTTCATGAAGATGGTGTTGTCAGCGCGCTGCGAGTTGTCGACGCAATTCACAAAGCCTGAGCAGGGTTGCTGACAGCAGCAAGGTGGTCTACTGACAGGGCCGGTGCATTAACCGGCCCGGATCAGGTCAGACTGCCTGCGCTGCCAGCCGGCTCGACAGTGTCCGTATGTTCCCGTCGATACAATTCACGCACCTGCAAGGAATGCAAATCAAGCAGCATCAGTCTGGCAAGCGGGTACGCAGCGATTTTTGGGGAATCAGTCAACGCTGCCGGCGCAGGTTGCTGCTGATCTACTACCGTAAACAAAATCCCATCCTCCAGTGGTGACCACTGCACATGAGTAATCGGTGCTGTGGACGTAAAGGCAGTCCATATCTCGTCAGGATTATTCAGGCTGCGCAGCTTGAGTGTTGACTGGCCGGAGAGATTCTCCACAAAAGCCAGCAGATCGCCGCCCGGAGACAGAATTGACAGGCCTGTGTTGTTGCCGGTATCGGGGTTTAACCACGGCGCTGACTCGAGGTCGGCAGTGCCGGCTGGAATATGGAGCGAGTTCAGCCACTGCACCCCCGTTGGCAGGGCAGGCCCCTCGCTGACGACTCGGTCTGAAAGAGAATCAGATCCGCCATGCGAATCGACTGCGGGTATCGATGCCAGCAATCTGGCTGGATCTGTTGTCACAAAAAAGCCTGATGACAAGACCAGCGACAGAGCTGCAGTTGCAAATGCGCTGCATATTGCCACCGTCATGCGTGATTGAGACGCCAGCCAAGCCGATCCAAAGTGCCCTGGCCCAACATTTGCCGAAGGCGCTGAGGTGTTACGGGGTTGTTGAGACATGTCAGGTGCAAAGTCATCAAACCGCAAACTCGCGTTAAGTCTGTAGCCCCTTTTGGAGACGGTCTCGATGGGGGTGTTGCGGACAGTGGTAGTTTTGGCCCACGCGGGTGTCGACAGTGCTTTACGCAATTCGGACACGGCGCGTGTGAGCGAGTTCTCGTTGACGATGACTTTCGGCCAGAGCGCCATCATTAATTCGTCGCGACTGACCACTTCTCCTTCAGCTTGCGCCAATAAACACAGCAGGTGCATGACCCGTGGCTCAAGTTGTCTGCGGATAGTCCGGTTTCCTGCTGCGCTTGTCTGAATCAAATTGCGTTGAGGTTGTACCTGCCATGCACTCGTCGCAAGAGGGTCTGTGTCCGACTCAGTGCCGGGAGCAGGAGGATTTGGCAGCAACAGCCATGGTTGCCCGAAACACTTCGGTTGTTCAGCGTGTTGATCACTGACCGGATTGCCCGATGTAGCAGCAGACCCTTCCTGTAACGCAAGCGAGGTGAGTGATTTAAAACGGTTTATTTGTGCAGGCATTCCAATCACCTGTGGTGCATTAATACCATGTGGATAACGTTTGCAGCCTGAGTTTGCCACAACTCGATAACTGCTTTGACTGCAAAAACCGGCATTAGTGCCATCTTCACAAAATCTGGATGTTTTTTTCCGGATTTGATCAGGTTTCCGTACGCATGACAGTCTAGTTTCAAGTCATCGGGAACGCAGGCTGTCTGTACCTTGGAAGCCCGAGTTTCTGTCAGTTGGACACACATACCTGATGGAGGATTGTCATGATGGCTAGTTTGAATTTCACACAAGCGTTGATTCATAAAAAACATGTTCGCCGGCTCGCCCTTGGTGCCAGCGTGATCATTGCCGCGCTGGCCACCCCTGTACTCAATGCCCAGATCAATGCTGGCGCAAGCAATGCCATGCCCTCGTTGGCACCCATGCTGGAAACAACAACCGCTGCAGTTGTTAACATTTCTGTGGTCCGCTCTCAACGCATGCCGGATCAACTCAGATTTTTTGGCGGCTCGCAAATGCCACAGCCGCCAGTCGGGCAGTCAAGAGGTGCGGGTTCAGGTGTCGTTGTTGATAGCGATGAAGGACTCATCATTACCAATCACCATGTAGTAGACGGCGCCGACACCATCAGTGTGAGCCTGCAGGATGGCAGGGTGCTTGATGCCACTTTGATAGGCAGTGATCAGAGAACTGATATTGCGTTGCTTCGTATCGAGGCAGAGCGTCTGACCGCTTTGTCGCTGGCCGATGTTGAAAGTTTGCGGGTCGGTGACTATGTGGTTGCAATCGGAAACCCCTTTGGCCTGGGCCAGACTGTCACATCCGGCATTATCAGCGCGCTGGGCCGTGCTGGATTGAATGATGAAAACTATGAAGATTTTATTCAGACGGATGCCGCTATCAATGTTGGAAACTCCGGTGGCGCTCTGGTCGATCTGCAGGGAAGACTGGTGGGAATCAACACTGCGATTATTTCAGGCTCCGGGACAAACTCAGGAGTCGGATTTGCAGTGCCTGTGGATATGGTTGAAGCGGTGATGGGGCATTTACTGCGTGACGGTGTGGTTGAACGCGGTCAATTAGGCGTACTGATCAGAGATCACACCGCGCTGGTTGAAGAAACATTGGAGCTGGGTGCGCAGCGCGGGGCATTGGTAACGCAAGTATTCCCCGGATCGGCAGCTGAGCGGGCAGGGTTACAGGCAACTGATCTGGTGGTCGGTATCAATGATAAAGCTGTCAACAGCAGTCGCGATTTGCGTAATGCTGTTGGTCTGGCAGGCATTGATCAAGATATGAAGATTGATGTGCTGCGTGACGGTGACCCACTGCTTATCTCAGTAAGGCTGGAAAATGCTGCCAGCAATCAATCCGCTGCAGTAGGTGACCGACAGACAAATGAGCGCAGAGCCACAGAATCAAGATTCCTTGGAGCGCAGTTGCGGGATTTGCCTGATGGTCGTCCCGGTGTGGGTGTCGCTACTGTAGATCCACAAAGCCGCGCTGCTGCCGGCGGTCTGCAGGCGGGAGATATGATCACGGCACTGAACCGCCAATCAGTTGATGACCTCGCCGAACTCAATAGTTTGCTGAGCGCACAACCTCCCCTGCTGGCGTTGAGTGTGGAGCGTGATGGCCAGAGTTTGCTGCTTATCATGCCCTGAGTCATGCGCGGCTGCCGTGTTTTTGTTATGCCCGCTGGAAGTGGTTTTGCCCCGAACGTCACGTGACAGGGTGCTCGGAGGTCTGCTCCGGGGCCAGTTTGCTGTTCTGCAAACTGGCCTTTTTTTTTAGAATCAGGCAGAAGAGGTTTGTGTGTGAGCCTGGCTGTCGTGCTTGCAAAATCCCGTTGACATGTTATTTTCCGTAGGAAATCTGCAGCGCAATCATTTACCCAAACAGGAAACCGCAATTGACCGGAACTGCATTGAATGCCATTTTTTTTTGTGAAAGGCGGGTTCTGAAGTTCCTGATACTTTTGATTGCACTCATTCCGCTAGCTGGTTTAGCACAACCTTCTCCGACGACTTCCTTGCAACAGCCTGCATTCAGCCAGTTGCCCGGCCAGTTACCGCAGCCGGTCTCGCCTCCTGATGCCCATGCATTTGATGAATACACATCTTGGTTGCGTGCTGAGGTTGATGAGGACCAGATCCCCGGGCTAGCACTGGCTATTGTCAGTGCAAGCGGCATTGTGCGCGTTGAGACGATGGGGGTTCGCAGTATTGACGATCAACAACCCGTTGTTGAGGATACTGTTTTTCGGATTGCCTCGGTGTCAAAAACCTTTGCCGGGACGGTAGCCTCACAGCTGGTTAACCACAACATCGTGGGGTGGGATGAACCAATATCTGATCTGCTGCCCGGTTACACACTGGGAACAGATTCGGCTGCGGCTGAGCTTATGACCCTTAGACACGTGCTCAGCCATACCACGGGTCTGATGCCTCATGCTTTTTCCAATTTGTTGGATGCAGGTGTTGATTACCGGGAGATTCAGCAAAAGTTGCATGAGATTCCGGCAGTGTGTGAACCGGGCCGCTGTTATGGGTATCAGAACGTCGTGTTTTCACTGGTGGCAGATGTTGTTGAATCCAGTCTGGGCACAAACTATGACGATTTTGTTGAAGAGAATATCTTCTCCCCTCTTGGTATGGAAAATGCGTCAATGGGTCTGGATGGATACCAGAATAATCCTGATGCCAGTGAGGCTCATCAGTTCGGAAACGGGCGTTGGCAGGTCAGCAGTCTGAACCCTGCGTATTACAGTGTCGGCCCAGCTTCGGGCGTTAATGCCACAATTCTGGATATGGTGCGCTGGGCGCAGGCGCAGTTGGGAGGTTTTCCGGAGGTGCTGCCAGAGTCTTTGCTGGAAATGCAACATACCCCGATTGTAGAGACCCCTCACGGCAACTACTTCAACCGTTGGCCACGTCTTGATAAAGCCTGGTATGGTTTGGGCTGGCGCATTATGGATTACGCGGGCCTGCGGGTGGTCCATCATGGCGGCGGGGTACGTGGCTATCGATCGGAAATGGTATTGATACCCGAGCACAATATCGGACTGGTAGTGTTGTTTAATGCATCCACACCCTTGGCCAACGATGTGGTGCCCAAATTCCTTGATGAGCTTCTTGTGGCACTTGCCCGTTGACTGCTCAATATTTTTACATGCCTTCTCTGGCTCATTTCTGTTCTTAACTTGGGGATACAGTGACTAACGCAACCATCGATTTACTGCGCTCTCATCGCAGCATCAGGAAATTCAAAAACCAGCCGGTGACTGAACAGGTACTCGAGCAGATTTTGCTGGCCGGGCAAAGTGCGGCAACATCGAGTTTTCTGCAGGGGGCAACGGTCATCCGGATTCGCAACCCGGAGAGTCGCCAGAAGTTGGCGGTGTATGCGGGTAACCAACCGTATGTCGCCAGCGCGCCCGAATTTCTGGTGTTTTGTGCCGATCTGCGTCGTGCAGGAAATTGTTGCACGACGTACGGTAAGTCATTTTCTGGTGAGTACACCGAGCATTTTATTATCGCAACAGTAGATGCGGCATTGATGGCTCAAAACGCAGTGGTTGCTGCGGAGTCATTGGGTCTGGGCATTTGCTACATCGGTGGCATCCGCAACAATCCCCGGGAAGTATCTGATTTGCTGCAACTGCCTCAAGGCGTTTATCCGGTGTTCGGTTTATGCCTTGGGTATCCGGACCAAGACCCTGAGGTCAAGCCGCGATTGCCACTGTCAGTGATTGTTAAAAATGAGATCTATGACGATAGTGGTGATCAGCCTGTTGTGGCTGCATATGATGAACAGGTCCGAGAATACTATCGCACACGGACAGGTGGTGGCCACGGCATTAGCTGGAGTGAGCAGGTTGCTGATCTGCTCAGCGAAAAGGCACGCCCGCACATGCGGGGGTTTCTCGCTGAACAGGGCTTTGATTTTAAATGATCCGTGCGCTGCGCAGTCGTTGAATCTCTGATTCTGAATATCCAAGCTCAAGCATCAATTGCTGTGTATGTTCCCCCAACGTTGGTGCGCGCCGATGAATGTCAGTGGGGTTTGCCGATAAACTGAACGGTGTCTGCATAACAGGGGCTGGTTTGTCGGCGCCTGGGTAAGCAAGCAGTTTAAACACCTTGCGCGCCGCAGCATGTGGGTCGTCCAGCACCTGTTGTGGGGACATAACAGGTCCTGCAGGGATTCGCGCAACTTCCATGTCCGCCATCACTTGCGCGGTCGTGCGCTCGGCGCACCAGGTTGCGAGGCGTCCACTGATGAGTTCACCATGATTGCCGCGACTGATGTCATCTTTGAAGCGCGGGTCAGACAGCCAGTGTGGCTCACCCATCAATTCAACCCACCGTTCAAAGAGCGGCCCGCCAACAGTTTGAATCAGCACCCACCCATCCTGTGTTTTAAAGGTATCAGCTGGCCCGGAGGTCTGCGATCGGTTCAGCGTTGCAGTGCGATTGGGCGCAATCATCGCTTGTTCAATCAGAGAACCATTCATCATGGTCAGCGCGGTATTGAACAAAGACGCCTCAACGACCTGACCTTTGCCGGTGCGCTGGCGTTCAAACAAGGCCGCCATGGTGCCCACGGCGCTCAGACTTGCAGTGCCAAAATCAATAAACGGTGCGTAGGCTTTGACGGGTTGTTCAGGGGTGCCCGACATAAACATAGAGCCCGACATAGCCTGGCCCAGCCCGTCAAATCCGACACGATTGCTATAAGGGCCACCGGTCCCGAATGCAGAAATCATGGTCAGAATGATGTCAGGTTTGACGGCTTTAAGACTGTCGTAATCCAGTCCCATAGCCTCCAGAGTGTCAGGCGGCAGATTGGCGACAACTACGTCAGCTGTCGCGACCAGCTTGCGCACAATCTCCCGGCCTTCGGGTTTCATGGGATTAAGGGTCATGCCAAGCTTGTTGCGACCCATTTGCATAAACAACGCACCGTCACCCTGATCAGTGACCGGAGACACAAAGCGGTCTTCACTGCCCTGGACTTTTTCGATACGAATGACTTCAGCTCCCAAGTCGCTTAACAGACTTGCGCAAAAAGGACCCGCAATATAGCGACCAAAATCCAGTACCCGAATACCTTCCAGAACCTTGCTCATGAGCGTGATATCTCCAGCAGTGCAGATGCATTTTTAGTGACTGCGATCATACCACAGGCTTGAAAATGCGCTGCCGCCAGCCAAACAGAAAGGACTCTGTTGAATCCGAGTCTGATGCATTACAATCTTTGTCAATCAATCACTCCTGCATCTGACCTGTGGTCGGGGAAACAGACAATGAAACATTTTCCTGTTCTGAGTACGTTATTAGGCAAGCTTGCCTTTCTGCTTGTTATGTCAGCCGGCTTGTCAGTACATGCGGCAGAGCATCCGGGGTATGACGTCGATCCTCAGCAAAGCCGCGGCGGTATTGGCAAATTTTACATGGGGCGGGAAATTTCAGGCGTGATGGGGCATCAGGGCGCGGGATGGCTGGAGCGACAGGAGCGTACTCATGAGGAAATGCCGGATGAGGTAGTTGCCAATATGTCGTTGGCGCCAGATGAGGTGGTGGCAGACATAGGTGCCGGTACTGGTTATTTCGCTTTCCGTATTGCCAACGTAGTGCCAGAGGGCAAGGTACTGGCAACTGATATTCAGCCGGAGATGCTGGCGTTGATGGAGCAACGCAAACAACAGACAGGGATTACAAATGTCGAAACTTTACTCGGGCAGATTGATAGTCCGGGCCTGCCAGCCAACAGCGTTGATGCTGTCCTGCTGGTCGATGCATACCATGAATTTTCACATCCTTTTGAAATGATGCAGGGAATCTATGATGCACTGACGCCCGGTGGCCGTCTGTTTCTGGTCGAGTACCGCGCTGAGGATGACTCGGTGCCCATTCGTCCTCTGCATAAAATGTCTGTTGAGCAGGTGGTCAGGGAGATGGACGTATTCGGGTTGATTCTGCAGGAAACGTTAGACTTTCTTCCGTGGCAGCATATGTTTATTTTCACCAAGCCCGCTCAATAGCTGCGGGCTTGTAAATAAATGTTGCTAATGCCGATGTAGCGATTGCCAGCGACAGTCATTGGTTGTTTTCGAGATTGCCAGTATCACTGGGCAGGCTTCAAAACGGGGTCAGTTGTTTAACCGGAGAGGCATGGTAAGGGCCAGACTGTTGCGACACATTAACAACTTGGATTTTCTTACTTCAGCACTATCTCCAAAATGCATTAATTAAAGTTTTTGTATTAATTCACCGAGCGAAAATTTCTCACGGGTTTCTGAGACAACTTGTGGTGTTTCGCCAACAATCTCATGCTGTTTCGGGCACTAATATGGAAAAAAAAAGGCATGTGCTGATTACGGGAGGGACCGGGTTTGTTGGAGTCCCATTGATCGTATTTTTATTGCAGCAAGGCTGGAGGGTTACGGTTTTTGTCCGTGACTACGCGCGCTCGCGGCAGCTGTTGGGCGCTGCGCCAACGCTTATCAGAAATTTTGATGAGATCGAGAACAGCGAACAAATCGATGTGGTCATTAATCTGGCTGGCGCAGGAATCGCTGATCAACGCTGGAACCAGGCGCGCAAAAAAATTCTGCTCGACAGTCGGGTGCACACAACGCGTGCACTGCTGTCATTGGCACAGCGACTGGACACCCGACCGGGAGTGCTGATCAGTGCATCCGCCATTGGGTTTTATGGCAGCGCGGACGGAAGACCGCTAGATGAGTGCGCTGCCGGGGGGGATGAATTTACAACCGAGTTATGCAAGCGCTGGGAAGAAGAGGCGAGCAAGGCAGAGGCCTTGGGCATGCGCGTTTGTATTATTCGCCTGGGTGTGGTGCTGGCGCCTGACGGAGGAATGCTGGGTAAGTTATTGCCAATTTTTAAACTGGGCCTGGGCGGGCGCACGGGCCATGGACGGCAATATCTGTCTTGGATACATCGGGATGATGTGATTGCGGTGATCAACTGGTTGGTCACGTCTGAAGCGCAGGGCGTGTTTAATGTGACGGCCCCCGATGCTGTGACAAATGCCCGCTTCAGTCAGTTGCTGGCAGACGCACTTCACCGGCCTTGTCTGTTTCAGCAACCTGCTGCGATAGTGCAACTGATGTTTGGTGAAATGGGCGAGCAGTTGTTGCTCAACGGACAGAATGTGATACCTGCGCGCCTGCTTGCTGAAGGATTTGTTTTTAGATACCCGGGTCTGCACGATGCCTTGGTGGCGAGTATCTCTGGTCACTAACAACGTTAAGCCGCAAATCTGGTTGATATCAAGGCAGCCTTGTTTTGCGATTTGTATCGGGAATGAGGATAATACCGGCGTTTTGAGGTTAGGCGGCTGTCGAGTTCGGCAGTCGTTTAGCAGCCGATTTTTTGCAGTTTGCATCAGCACGTTTCAATGGGAGAAAAGGCCATGCAGCGCGAGTCTATGGAAGTTGATGTTGTCATCGTGGGCGCGGGTCCAGCGGGGCTGTCGACAGCTTGCCGCCTGCTACAACTGGCCAAAGAGTCTGGCAGGGAGATTTCTGTCTGTGTGCTGGAGAAGGGCTCGGAAGTGGGTGCCCATATTTTATCCGGCGCTGTGTTTGAGCCTTCTGCGCTAAACGAGCTGTTTCCTGACTGGAACGAGCGTGGGGCACCATTGAATACGGCGGTGACAGGCGATGATATCTACTATCTGCCAGGTGCTGAAAACTCCATTCGATTCCCCGATCTGCTAGTTCCCAAACCCATGCGCAATCATGGCAACTACATCGTCTCACTGGGTAACCTATGTCGCTGGCTGGCGGAGCAGGCGGCGGAACTGGGCGCAGAAATTTTCCCCGGATTCGCCGCTGCTGAAATTCTCTATCACGACGATGGTACTGTCAAAGGCGTGGCTACAGGTGATATGGGCGTTGATGCCCATGGCAACAAAAAAGATGCCTATGAGCCGGGTTTTGAGTTCCACGCCAAGTACACCATTTTGGCTGAGGGTTGCCGCGGGCATCTGGGCAAAGAGTTGATTTCCCGCTTTGAACTGGATAAAGACAGTGATCCTCAGCATTACGGTATCGGTCTGAAAGAGGTCTGGGAGATTGATCCTGCCAAACACAAGGAAGGATTGGTTGTACATACCGCGGGCTATCCGATGATTGGTGACAGCTACGCGGGCTCCAGTGGTGGATTTTTATATCATGCTGAAAATAATCAGGTCTATCTCGGTTTAATTGTGGATCTGGGTTACAAGAATCCACATATCAGTCCATTTGATGAATTCCAGAAATTCAAGCTTCACCCGGTCATCAAACAATACATTGAAGGTGGAAAACGTCTCAGTTACGGTGCCCGTGCGCTGAACAAAGGCGGATTAAACTCACTTCCAAAAATGAGTTTCCCGGGAGGTCTGTTGATCGGTTGTGATGCTGGCACACTTAACGCTGCAAAGATCAAAGGCAGTCATACTGCCATGCGTTCTGGAATGTTGGCTGCGGAATCCGTGATGGAGTCTCTTAAACAGGAGTCTGTGCCATCAGGCCATGATCTGATGGAGTACGGTGAACGATTTGCTAAGTCCAGTCTGCGAGACGAACTGTATAAGACACGTAACTTCAGCGCCGGTTTTCATAATTTCGGATTCTGGATCGGCAGTAGCCTGAGTTTTGTAGAGCATAATATTTTTGGTGGTCGCTTCCCTCTGACGTTCCACGATAAGTCACCTGACTACGCGCAACTTAAGCCGGCATCCGCTTGCAACAAAATTGTCTATGCAAAACCAGACGGGAAAATTACTTTTGACAAACTGTCATCGGTGTTTCTGTCCAATACGAATCATGCGGAAGATCAACCTTGTCACCTGAAGTTGATCGATGCCTCCATTCCAATTGCTCATAACTTGCCCATGTATGACGAGCCAGCCCAGCGTTATTGTCCTGCGGGCGTGTACGAAGTGCTTGATGATGGCGCTGGCGGCAAGCGATTTCAGATTAACGCCCAGAACTGCGTGCATTGTAAAACCTGTGACATCAAGGATCCCTCTCAGAACATCAAGTGGGTTGTGCCCGAAGGCAGCGGTGGGCCAAGTTACCCGAATATGTGATGCCCTCCGCGGGCTTCTGGTTTCTGTTGTTCTGGTGCAGAATAGGGTGAAGGCTTTGGAATGAACTCTAAAGCCCGGCGGTCTTTCTCAGAACGAATTCCTGACTGGGTGGCGCGGATGCTAAAAATTTTTCGGGTAATGTTTCTTCTGCTGTCACTCTTATTTCTTGGCGCGTGTCAATTTTCTGGGCTGAATCCGGGATTCAGGGAAAGTGAAGAATTTGAGTTGCAGATACTTGGCAACGCTGTAAACGTGCCGGATATTGATCTGCTGGCTCTGGATCAATCCGTTATAGATTATCTAGATGCCAATATTGAGCCTGGTCTTGGTGGTTGGGACTTGGTGGAGCGTCTTCAGACGATCTTGTTTGATACTGAATTTTTGAACATCCAGTACGACGATTCCGCTAACTTTACAGCTTCTGAGACTTTCCAGCACCGCCGCGCAAATTGCCTATCACTGGTAAATCTTTATATCGGCATGGCAAGGCATCTGGGTTTGCAAGTGAGCTACCAGACCGCGCAGATACGCCCAGTGTGGAACCGTCGCGGTGAATTGCTTATCCTTAGTGAACACATCAATGCACTGGGTCGCATAGGTCCCGGAAATCAGTATATTATTGATTTTACTCCTGAAATTATGTTGCAACAACAGACGGCAGAAACAATCTCCGATATGGAGGCTAAGGCACTTTATTTTAATAATCTGGCAGTTGAGCTGCTGATCGAGGGACAGACTCAACAGGCGCTTGAATTGTTCAGAATTGCATTGGCACTTGATCCGGGTTTGGCTTTGGCATGGAACAATATAGGCAGTGCGTTAGGCCGTCTAGATAAGCCAGAACTTGCTGAGTACAGTTTTTTGAAGGCTTCTTTGCTCGACCGGAATAACGCAAGTTCTATAAACAATCTGGCACGTTATTATGCAGAGATAGGCGAGATTGCCAAGTCACAGCGGTATCGCCGCGCGGTTCAGACATACAACAACCGCAATCCCTATTACCACTACATGTTGGGTAATCTGGCCTTTGAGGGGAAAAATTTCGCGACGGCCCGCGAGCATTTTCAGGAGGCTATCCGCCGCAATGAGCTTGAGCCGGATTTTTATCTGGCACTCGGTTTGACCTTGAGGGAGTTAGGGGATTCCAAGGCCTACGATGATCTTTCAATGATGTCAGTGGCAATCAGAGAGTTGGGTGACCAGACTTATCGCGCCAGCCAAGAGCGTTTGCGCCGTATTGAGACTCGCTCAATACGGCGCTCTACCAGTGCTGGCCTGACGATCCAGGTTGTTGATTAAACTAAAAAATTAACCACGACATTGTAGCTGCTGAGTAACTCTTCGGTTGCTGCTTTGAGGGATGCATCACGCAATTTTATCGAGGCGGTCAGACCCGTTTTGTTATCCGCTTTGCACGTTACCTCTGCAAAAATACCTTCCTTTACCAAGTGTTCAGACAGGACAGTTGCGCTGATTAGTTCGCGCAGCACCGGTTTGAAAATTTTTCCAACTGCGGTAATTGGCATAGCGGAAATGATCTCGATACGTTTGGGTATAGCGGCCCGTTCAGAAACCTCATTTTCACAGTAATTGAGTAATTCTTCGGCCGTTGTGCTGGCGCCTGGTTGCAACACTACAAATGCCATTGGCAATTCACCTGCGTAAGGATCTGGCATGCCAACTGCGATGGCGCTTAACACGCTTGGGTGACGGTTCAGGGGCTCTTCAATAATCTCCGGATCAATATTGTGGCCGCCCCGAATGATGAGATCTTTTGCTCTTCCGGTCAGATAGAGAAAACCCTCGTGATCCATGTAACCGAGGTCGCCTGTATTGAACCACTCGCCGTCTATCCATGCCTGAGCATTGTCATTGGCTGCCTTGTACCCGGCAAACACCTGTGGACCTTTAACCAGTACCACTCCACTTTGCCCGAGAGCGCAATCAGAGGCGTTATTGTCTGCACCCAGCGTTGCAATACGAATTCTTGAATACGGCAAACGCAAACCTACACTGCCCGAGGGTTGAGTATCCGGTGCCCGAGAGATCAACGAGGTTGTCTCGGTCATACCATAACCGTTAGTGACAATCAGTTGGTAGCGCTCTTCGAACCGCTGCTCAAAGGCGGGTGACAGGGGTGCGGCTCCGGAATTAATGCGCTTCAGGCAACTGACGTCCTCATCACCCACTGGAATCTGCGCAAGGGCGGTCAGCACTGTGGGAACGGCTGCAAAGCTTTTTGCCTTGAAGCGCGCAACGTGATGCCAGAGATTTTTGATGACCTCCGGATTTCTGAAACCCGACGGGGTCATCAATACAACCCTGTTTCCGGAACTGAATGCTCCTATACCCAGAATAATAACGCCGTAAATGTGAAACAATGGCAGTCCGCACAAGGCTGTTTGTCGGCCAATATGAGAATTCAGTACCCGAGCCAGTTGTCCCAGATATGCCATGTTTCCGTGAGTCAGCTGCGCAATTTTTGGTTTGCCCGTAGTTCCTCCGGTGTGGAAACAGGCTGCCAGTGTGTTTGCAGTGATCTTTCTGGGCTTCACCAGTCTGTCTGCGACTTGCATGGCTTGAGCTGCATTAAAATCAATCACCTTCACATTTGGAAAGGGGAGTTCAAGGCTGGCTGATGCATCGGTCAAACCTGGCTGGTGTACTGCCAGTATGGTGTGCACTTTAGGTAAGTCAGGGATTATCTTAAGGAGCTTTTGCCAGAGATCACTGTGAGCTGATGGCGCAAGGCAAGCAATAACACGTGCATCTGTGGCTTGAATGATTTCACTGATGTGTGCCGGTTCCAACAGTGGGTTGATCGGATTAGCTAGGCCAGCAACCTGACTGCCCAGAATCAACGGATGCGACTGTGGCAATATGGGTAACAGAATGGAGACGGACTGATCACCTTGCAGGCCCAATGAACTTAGCAGATTAGCTGTCTGGCGGGTGAGGTTGGCGAGAGCGTTAAAACTCAGGGTGGTTGATTGTTCGTCGCGTCTGCCAGTCAGTAGAAACTCGATTGCCGGTTCCTCGCCATACAATTCAGCACTCTTTTCAATCAGCTCAAGCGCGTGTGCAGCAGGAAAGCGTTCAGCAAATGGCGCACTTTCAAATGCTTCTATGTCTGCAACAGTGTCTAGTATGGGTCTTGTCTCGGTAAAAAGCATTGCGTTGGTACTCCGCTCTTCAGGCAAATGTTCGGGGCATGGTCAGTCATCACGAATGAGTTGTTGTCTCATCGAGTTGTTGCTTTAACATACCTGAAAAGGAAACTCTAGCGATACGGAGTAGTGCAGATTAACTGGCGCGTGAAACAGCCAGTTCACACATTTGTAGCAAGGCACTGCGGTAGGTGGACTCAGGGAGTTGCATCAGTTTTGCTACCGCCTCGTCTGCGTGCTGGCGCGCGACTTGTCGAGTGTAGTCAAGAGCACCGCAGCGCACAACGATTTCAATGACCTCAGCCAGGCGATCAGTTCCGCCGGTGAGGATGCTCTGGCGGATGATAGCCTGATCTTCATCGCTGGCGTGTTGCATAGCAAATATCAGCGGCAATGTAGGCTTGCCCTCTGCCAGATCATCGCCGATGTTTTTGCCCAGTTCGGTTGTGTCGCCGTCATAGTCAAGCGCATCGTCGACTAACTGGAATGCGAGCCCGATATGCATGCCGGCCTCTTTAAGAGCGATCTGAAGTACAGTATCCGCGTTAGCTATCAGCGCGCCGCAGTAAGCTGCTGCCTGAAACAGAACGGCGGTCTTATCACTGATAACGCGCAGGTAATCTGCCTCAGAGGTGTCAACGCGGTGTTTGTTGAGAAGCTGCAGTACTTCGCCTTCGGCAATCACATTGGTGGTATCGGCTATGACCTGCATGATACCGATATGGCCTATGCTGACCAGAATCTGGAAAGCGCGCGAGTAGATAAAGTCACCGACCAGCACACTGGATGGATTGTTCCACTGTTCGTTGGCAGTCGGACGTCCTCGACGCATCGTTGACATGTCTACAACATCATCATGAAGCAAGGTGGCGGTGTGGATGAACTCAATGACTGCCGCGAGTTTGACCGCGTCAGTGCCAGTGGCGCCGCAAGCCCTCGCGCTCAGCAGTACCAGCACCGGCCGCATACGCTTGCCGCCCGCATTGGTGATGTAATGGCCGATGTTTTCGACCAGATCCACATTGGAATGCAGTTGCTCAATAATAAAAGAGTTGACAGCCTCGAAATCGGTGGCGACTGCCGCGCGGATATTTTTGTGCATGGGTTGACCGGAGCTCAAGTACGCTTAAGAATTGGTGCGCCGGCAATGCTAGGGGGGGAGGCGTCCAGTGTCAAGACGATAAATCATTGATAAGTGCTTGCCTGCAGCGCTTGCTTCTCGTAAAATGCCCGCCCTTAAAGCTCATAGCACATCGGCCATTGCCGGGGCTGACGTTACCTAATACTGGAGTTTGATATGTACGCGGTTATTGAAAGTGGTGGCAAACAGCACCGTGTTGTTGAAGGCGAAACACTGAAGTTGGAAAAGATCGAAGTTCCAATGGGTGAGTTGATTAACTTTGATAAAGTGCTGATGGTAGGCGAAGGCGAATCTGTAAAGATAGGCGCACCTTACGTGGAAGGCAGTACAGTAACCGCGGAAGTGATTGCCCAGGGCCGTGCTAAAAAGGTCACAATCATCAAGTTTAATCGTCGTAAACACTATCGTAAGCGTCAGGGCCACCGTCAGTGGTTTACTGAGGTTCGTATTACAGGTATTAACGCCTGAGTCAGGCTTGGAGTGATATAGGAAATGGCACATAAAAAAGCAGGCGGTAGTACCAGTAACGGTCGTGACTCGATAGCCAAACGACTTGGCGTCAAGAAATTTGGTGGTGAACACGCGTTGGCTGGCAACATTATTGTTCGTCAGCGTGGCACACGCTTCCACCCCGGTCGCAACGTGGGTATTGGTAAAGACCATACTTTGTTTGCAACAGCGGAAGGCAAAGTGCTGTTTGAAGTTAAAGGTGCAAACAACCGCAAGTACGTCAGCATAGTGACTGCTTGAGCGCATCCGGCGCTGTGAGCGGATGGCCTGAGAGATCGTGAATCAGGATTCTGCTGCAGGTGGTGCCAAGGATCAAAATAAAGCCCTGTCAGTCGACGGGGCTTTTTTATATGGGCGGAAATATACGTGAAGTTTGTAGATGAAGCAGAAATCGTTGTAGAAGCCGGCAAGGGCGGCAACGGCTGCATGAGCTTTCGTCGGGAAAAATTTATCCCTAAAGGCGGTCCCGATGGTGGTGACGGCGGTGATGGTGGCAGTGTCTATTTGATCGGTGATCTGGCGCTGAATACCTTGGTGGATTTTCGCTTTCAGCGCCGCTATATCGCTCAGGCGGGACAGGGTGGCATGGGCGCTAACTGCACTGGCCGTGCCGGGGATGATCTGGTCGTCAGGGTTCCGGTAGGGACAACCGTGGTTGACAAGAATACCGAGGAGTTGATCGCTGATATTTCCGAAGAAGGCCAGAAAGTACTGGTCGCCCGCGGCGGATTTCACGGTCTAGGAAATACGCGTTATAAATCAAGCACAAACAGAGCTCCTACCAAAACCTCCAAAGGTAGCGATGGCGAAGTGCGTACTCTGCAGCTGCAGCTGAAAGTCTTGGCGGATGTCGGCTTGCTGGGAATGCCAAATGCGGGGAAATCTACCTTGCTGCGAGCAGTCTCTGCGGCCCGCCCTAAAGTTGCTGACTATCCGTTTACTACTCTGGTGCCAGGGTTAGGTGTAGTGCGAATTGAGCTTGAACGCAGTTTTGTGATGGCAGATATTCCCGGGGTGATCGAGGGCGCTTCTCATGGTGCTGGATTAGGGTTCAGATTTCTGAAGCACTTGTCGCGTACGCGCTTGTTGCTGCATATGATTGATGCCGCACCCATGGATGAGGATGTAGACCCGGTTGCGCAAGCGCGTGCTATTGTTGAAGAACTGGCTGGGTTCAGCGAGACGTTGGCAAAAAAAGAGCGGTGGCTGGTCCTCAACAAGGCAGACATGGCCGATGATGAAACCCTGGATGCATTGCAGCAGCGTTTTGTTGATGAGCTCGGTTGGGATATTCCGGTTTATAGAATTGCTGCGATTGATGGTACTGGCTGCCAGAAATTGTGTCAGGACATCATGCGCTCCGTTGAATTGCACAGGGAGCGCCTCGAGCAAGATCCTGATTATATTGAGTTGCATAAGGTCAGTGACCAGCAGATGGAGTTCGAGATCAGGCGCAGCATCGAGCGTAGTCGCGAGCGGCGAATTGCTGAAGATCCGGATGATGTGGATGATTTTGACGACTTTGACGAGGATTTTTAATTGGCGCGTCGTTGGATAATTAAAATTGGCAGCTCTCTGATCACGAATAATGGCACAGGGCTTGATCGTGCCGGGATTGAAAACTGGGTCAGACAGCTTGTTGCGTTGCAACAAAGTGGTATCGAAGTGGTTTTGGTGTCGTCAGGAGCGGTAGCTGAAGGTGTGGCGCGGTTGGGATTGAAGTCGCGCCCCAAGGAGATTCATTTACAGCAGGCTGCTGCTGCTGTAGGTCAGATGGGTTTGATCCAGACCTATGAGACCAGCTTCAAACAATACGGTGTGCATACTGCGCAGGTGCTGCTCACCCATGATGATCTCTCCAATCGAAGACGATACCTTAATGCCCGCAGCACCCTGGCCGGGCTTGTATCAATGCGCGTAGTACCGGTCATTAACGAAAATGATACGGTCGCCACTGCCGAGTTATGTTTTGGTGATAACGATACTTTGGGTGCATTGGTTGCCAATCTTCTCGGTGCTGACACCCTTGTCATTCTCACTGATCAGAAAGGATTGCACGAAGTTGATCCGCGCTCTAACCCGGACGCGCCATTGATCAGTGAAGCTATGGCAGAGGATAGCAGACTGTTACAGATGGCCGGCGGAAGTGGCAGTCTGGGACGTGGCGGCATGATCACAAAAATTACGGCTGCACGCCTTGCTGCAAGGTCTGGTGCTCGCACAATTATTGCAAACGGCAGAGAAACCGATGTGCTGATTCGGTTGAGCAGCGGTGAGTCAATTGGCACTCTGCTATTACCTGAAAAGCAACCCATGGCGGCCCGGAAGCAGTGGCTGGCGGGACAGTTAAAGGCTAAAGGTCAATTGGTGATTGATGCTGGGGCGGTCAAGGTGCTTACAGAATCCGGTCGCAGTTTGTTGCCGGTGGGTGTTGTATCTGTCAAAGGCCCGTTTGATCGTGGCGATGTTGTAGTCTGCAAGGACGAAGCGGGCAAGGAAATTGCGCGGGGTCTGGTCAACTATGATAGCCGCGAAGCGGAACAATTGGTGCGGCAGCCCAGCCGTATGATCGAAAGTATTCTGGGCTATCTGGGGGATGAAGAGATCATTCACCGTGACAATCTGGTTTTGACAGAATAACGGTAAAGGTTTATTTCTTCAGACATTTGACAGGAATAACACGCACACACTAAAGAGACTGCTCCTGAAAAGAGCGGCCTTTTTTCTTGCATGATTCAGGTGATTACAAATGGCGGCTGAGTATGCAGCCGCCAGGGCCTGATCAGGCCGATTTCAAAGCAAGAATTGCGGTGTTGAGACGGCTTTTATGCCGGGCAGCCTTGTTCTTGTGGATGATACCTTTGTCCGCCATGCGATCAATGACAGGAACTGCGCGCTGATAAGCGGCTGTTGCATTGTCATAATTACCTTCCTGGATTGCAGCAACTACCTTTTTAATGTAGGTGCGAACCATGGAACGGAAACTGGCGTTGTGGCGGCGAGCGGTTTCATTTTGACGCGCGCGTTTGCGTGCTTGTGCAGTGTTGGCCAACTGATGCTCCTTGAGATACTGTCAACGTGTGGCGAATTTTGAGACGCGGTACTATGCCGGCAATCGATACTGTTGTCAAGGCTGGAATCCGCGACGTCTGGCTTTTGCGAAAGGTCTCCAGCCTGGTCCGATCGATGCTGGCACCTGTGTTAAGCTCAGGCTCTCAATCTTTGCAGAAGCCCGTTTTGGTAAATTAAGGAATTTTTATGAGCGCAATTGATATCGGAATCAATGAATCTGATCGTTTGGCTATCTCCGAGGGACTCAAGCATCTTTTGGCTGATTCTTACACGCTTTACCTGCAAACGCACAACTTTCACTGGAATGTTGAAGGGCCGCAATTCAGAGAATTACATCTGATGTTTGAGGAGCATTACACGGAACTGGCTTTAGCGGTGGATGAGGTTGCAGAGCGCATACGCGCGCTTGATGTGCCTGCACCCGGTACTTACAAAGAGCTATCAAGGCTGAGCGCTATCAAAGAAATCGATGGGGTACCCGATGGCAGAACCATGGTTGACATACTGACATCCGGTCACGAGCAATTGGTCAAAACCTGTCGTCACGTCCTAAAGCTTGCGCAGTTCGCCAACGACGAGTCAACGGCTTCGCTCGCTTCAGATCGGATGCGCATCCACGAGAAAACTGCGTGGATGCTTCGCGTACTTAACAAGTAGCAATGACGACATGGTTCGGCCTTGGTCCTATGTTCAATCAACGCCAGAACAAGTACCACACAATGTAGAGCAGACTAAATCCTGACAGGTAAACCATGCCAGCCCATGCCAATCCGTTCATGAATCCGGATATGCCACTGCCACGAATCAGGCTGAAGTTCAGCCAGGCGAAAAATGGTGTGGTAATAAATGCCAGGGTCATGGCAAATGTCAGCATTGGGCTCAGAGCCGTCTGAAAGAATAGAATAATGGCCATGCCGGACGCTGCCTGAAGTAGCGTCCATGCGCTGAGCGCCCACGGCTTTGGAGCGTTCTGGTGTTTGAACATCAGGCTGAAGGACTCGTTCAGGGTTCTTGCATAGCCATCCAGTACGGCCAGGGTTGTTCCAAACATACACATAAACGCGATAAACGCGATGAACAGCCGTGACCACTCACCAATTGTCGTGGCGTACATCGCTACCAGTTGTTGAGCAAATGCTGCACTGGCCATCGCGATAGGTTGTTCGGTGCCATGTTGCAGTAGTGCGCCTAATGCCACAAACGCAACGGCCAGCACTACCGCAATCGCATATCCAAGATTGAAGTCAAAAAGTCCGTCAGACAGCGACACGGTGGTAAGTTTTTGTTTTGATCGTAACCACAGCGAGTTGATGGCAGAAAGTTCAATAGGCACTGGCATCCAGCCCATTGTCGCTACGATAAATGCCAACGCAGACAGTTGCCAGGGAGAAGGGCTGACAAAATCTGCTGGTGCCATGGGTCCGTTGCGCCAGGCGATAAACAGCGCCACAAACGTGCACACAGTCAGCGTCAGCATCAACAGACGTGATAATCCGTCGAGCACCCGATAATGCCCGGCGAGCAAAATACTCAGGCAGATTCCAAGCAGCAACAGGCACAGGATGGTAAGACTGAGGTTCCCGGGTATAAAGTACTGCAATAGGCTGGCGGTCAGCAGTAACACCCCCGCTGTGTTAACGACCGCTGCAATCAGATTCAGCAGGGTAAATGCGATCAGCCAGCCCTGGCCTTTTTGCTGATAACCTTCAATCAGACTCTTGTTGTTGATCAATGTGTACTGAACACCAAAACGGAAAAACGGGTACTTGAACACATTAACGAGGACAATCAGCCACAGCAGTTGCCATCCAAACAAAGCGCCTGATTGGGTAGAGGCCACCAGATGTGAAGCTCCGACAGCTGCTGAAGCCATCACCATACCCGGGCCTATCGCCCGCCATCGATTAATGCGTTGTGTCTTGTCCATGGTTTTATTCTTCTGAAGTTTTAGTGCTTTCTTGTATCGTTTTTTAGTGTCAGGGTGCCCATAATGCGCACAGCGCAGCATAATGGAATGCTGAAACGAGAGAAAGAGACTTCAACGTGAGCAGTTCCAGTTCCAATTCACCTGAGCCCGGACAGGACGAGAACCGCCAGAATGGCGATGTATCACCTGTTGCTGACCCGGCGCCGCCTCCAAAAGCTCGTGCGGGATTGCTGCGCTCAAGTGCAATCACCGGCAGCATGACATTTGTGTCGCGAATGCTCGGGTTGGTGAGAGATGTCGTTCTGGCCCATGTGTTTGGTCCCGGAGATGGCTCTGACGCATTTTTTCTAGCCTTCAAGATACCCAATTTTCTGCGCAGATTATTTGCAGAGGGCGCCTTCAACCAGGCATTTGTGCCGGTATTGTCAGAGTATCGAAGCCAGCGAACCCTCGCAGAGGTGCAGACCCTGATCAACGTGGTGGCGGCATATCTTGGTACCATCCTGCTGGTCATTAGCGCCGTGGTAGTAGCGGCGGCTCCTCTGGTTGCATGGCCAATCGCTTACGGGTTTACCGACGAGCCAGCAAAGTTTGCGTTGTTTGTGGATATGTTGCGGATTACGTTCCCATACCTGTTTTTGATTTCCATGACGGCGTTTGCCGGATCAATTCTCAACAGTTATGACCGCTTTGCGGTGCCTGCGTTAACACCTTCGCTGTTGAATATCTCATTGATAGGCTCTGCTTTGATATTGAGCCCCTATTTTGATCAGCCTGAAATTGCGTTGGCATGGGGCGTACTGATTGCCGGTATCGGCCAATTCTTGTTTCAACTGCCATTTCTCGCGCGCATGAGGTTATTGCCAAAGCCGCGATTCGAGCGCGGGCATGAGGGAGTCAGCCGCATACTCAGGTTGATGATGCCGGCGCTTTTTGGTGTCTCAGTGAGTCAGATCAATCTGTTGCTGGACACGGTTATTGCGTCATTGCTGGTATCTGGCAGTGTCTCATGGTTGTATTTCTCCGAACGGTTGATGGATCTGCCACTGGGGATTTTTGCTGTGGCGGTGGCCACCGTTGTTCTGCCGAGTTTGTCACGCCGCCACGCAGAGAAATCGTCACACGAGTTTGCAGCCCTGCTGGATTGGGCATTCAGGCTGATTTTGTTGATCGCCATTCCCGCTTCACTGGCGCTGGTTCTGCTGGCTCAGCCGATGATTATCACTTTGTTTCAGAATGACAATTTTGATGTCTTTGACGTGACTCAGGTAACACTGAGTCTGCAAGCGTATGCACTTGGATTAACCGCGTTTATGGCTATCAAAGTTTTTGCACCGGGCTATTACGCCAGGCAGAACACCAGCACGCCGGTGCGCATTGGCATTGTGGCCATGGTTGTGAATATGTTTCTGAATATTCTGCTGGTGTTTGTGCTGGATTTTGCTCATACCGGACTGGCGTTGGCCACATCCTTGGCTGCGTTTTTGAATGCCGGCCTGCTGCTGTTCGGTTTATGGCGAGGCGGCATTTATCAATTTCAGCCAGGCTGGGGTTTGTTTCTGGCAAGGATGCTGTTAGCCAATGTGCTTATGGCGGGTATGTTGGTTTGGGCAGCAGGCGACTGGCGCATGTGGCTTGAATGGCCGGTGGCTCAGCGTGCGTCCATGCTGGCTGTTGTGTGTGTTGGAGGTCTGGTGACATATCTTGCAGTCTTGTTTCTCACGGGTATGAGGGCGGCTGATTTTAGGAGACAGGCTTAACAAGCGCCGCGTGCTATCAGCCCGACTTGCTTGCAGTGTTCTCGGCCTCCAGAATAGGGCGGAAATTTGGAAATCTCAGGAAAGCGGTTATGTCAGCTAAAACACGGGAAGTAGACAATTTGCACATTATTTCGCAGGAGGAGCTGCCCACCCCTGCCGAGCTTAAACGGGAAATGCCCCTCAAGGGCGATGCTCTGGATACAGTTCTGTATGGACACCACAGCGTTAAAGGCATCCTTGACAACAAGGACCATCGATTGTTGGTTGTGGTTGGCCCCTGCTCGATTCACGATACCGCTCTGGCGATGGACTATGCACGTTTGCTGAAGCCGCTGGCGGATGAGCTCAAAGACACGCTGATGATCATGATGCGCGTTTATTTTGAGAAACCGCGTACCACGGTCGGTTGGGAGGGCTTGATTTACGATCCCTACCTCGATGGCAGTCACCGCATTGAGCATGGTTTACGCATCGGCAGGCAGTTGATGCTGGATATCAACGCGCTGGGACTACCGATTGCCGTCGAGGCGCTGGATCTCATTTCCCCTCAGTATCTTCAGGATCTGGTGAGCTGGACAGCCATTGGCGCACGGACAACAGAATCGCCGACGCATCGGAAATTATCGAGCGGCATTTCTTCTGCGGTCGGTTTCAAAAACAACGTTGATGGAAGTTTGTCAGTTGCAGTTAATGCCATTCGGTCCGCCAGCGCCGTCAACACCTTTATCAGTGTCGCTGAAAATGGCCGTGTTGCTGCCTTCAGAACATCGGGCAACCCGCATTGTCATGTCATTCTGCGCGGCGGTAAGGAGCCGAATTTTCAGGCACCCTTTGTAGCAGCCTGTGAGGCAGAGTTGCGTAAGGCGGCTTTGCCAGAGAATATTCTGGTGGATTGCAGTCATGGCAATTCTCGCAAGCAATACGAGTTGCAACTGGAGGTGCTGGAGGATGTTGCTCAGCAGATTGTTGCCGGGAACAAATCAATCATGGGCGTGATGGTGGAGAGCAACATCTGTGCCGGCAACCAGCCCATACCCGCAGACCCGCAGGAAATCCGCTATGGTGTTTCAATTACCGATGCCTGCATCGATTGGCCAACGACTGAGACGGCATTGCGGAAACTAGCCGACGAAGTCAAAGATGTCCTTCCGGGGCGGCGTTAAGCCCCGGGAATTTTTGTGGACATGGTTGGCAACGCCACTAGTAAGCTAATCAGAGTGAGTTGCCAATGATGGTAGAGAGCGTGACCAGGCCCAGTGCAACCATCATGATGACGCCAACAGTCAGGCCAATGTTTCTTGCGATTATTCTGTCTTCCATTATCAGTCTCCAGTCACTCAAATGAAGTTGTTTGCAGGATTTTGGCGCCTCGTCACATCTGAGTGCCGCGCCCGCAAGCAGAGGATTCTGCATAATTGCCCTTCAAATTTTGATCTGCATCAAACAGTTAGGACATAGATTTGGCAATGGATATGGTTCATTGAGCGATTGCAGGTATTTAACTATGATCCGTTCTCATATCCACAAAGGAAGACTCACCTCATGTCCCATTACAAAAAAGTGCTGGTTGCGATTGATGGATCGGACGAGTCCGACACGATTGTTAAAAAGGCGGTTGAGATAGCTGCTGCCAATAAAGCCGTGTTGAGTGCGGTGCTGGTATTTGAACCGTTGTTGGGCAGTTATTCATTTGAGCTGAACATGGCAGATTTTGAGACGCTTCAGAAACAGCACCAGACCATGGTGGCAGACGCGGCGCGTACATCACTGGCTAAGCATGGCATTGCCGCGGGCAGTGTTCATTTTTTATCGGGCAAAGCCGCCACCGAGATCAAAAAGCTGGTATCACAATCCTCGGCAGACCTTTTGGTCATTGGCAGTCACGGACACAGCCCGATTCGTGCAGTGCTGGGTTCCACAGCCAACGCCGTATTACACGGCATTGGTTGTGACGTGTTGACCGTTCGCGTTTAACGTCAGGCGGACAGCACCTGCTTGATGCTGTCTGCCAGATAGTCCAGGTTACTGTGGTTGATGCCAGCGATATTGATGCGGCTGGAATCGACCAGATAAATACTGTAGTTGTTGATCAGGCTGTGTACCTGATCAACACTCAGGCCCAGGAACGAAAACATGCCTTTTTCACGCTGAATAAAACTGAAGTCCTGGTCTATGCCTTTTGCTGCCAGGGCGTTAACCAGTTCTGTCCGTAATCCATTGATGCGGTTGCGCACTTCAGTCAGCTCAGTTTCCCAGTCCGCGTTCAGTGTGCTGTCTCCCAGAATCTCAATCACCACTGCAGCGCCATGATCTGGCGGCATCGAGTAAATACTGCGGGCGATTGAGGCAATCTGACTGCCAGCGGCCTTGGTGGATGCTGCGTTTGCGCTGATCACCGTCAGTGATCCGGTGCGCTCGCGGTACAAGCCAAAATTTTTGGAGCAGGAGCTGACCACGACCAGTTCGGGCAAGGTCTCGGCCAATAAGCGGACGCCGTACGTGTCTTCGACGATGCCATCCCCCAATCCTTGGTAGGCGAGATCAATGAAAGGCGTAAAGCCATTTTTCTGCGCGAGCGCGGCAATTGCCTGCCACTGCTGTTGATCCAGATCGGCTCCGCACGGGTTGTGGCAACAGCCATGCAACAACACCAGGTCACCCTGTCCTGCAGTGGCCAGGGAATCCATCATGGCATCAAAGCGGATGGCGTGATTCTGGTAGTCGTAGTAAGGGTATTTGCTGATTTGCAGGCCGGCTTCGCCGAGCAAGGGGATATGATTGGCCCAGGTAGGATCGCTGACCAGAATTTTTGCACCAGGTTTAACTTTTTGCAGAAACTCTGCGCCAAGACGCAAACCGCCGCAACCACCAGGCGTCTGGAAAGTCACCCGCCGTCCGCCTAGCTGATCACGCAGCGTATCTCCAAAGATCAGGCCGGCAATCAGGTGATTAAAACTGTCCTGTCCAGCGGGCGCGACGTAGGTCTTGGTTTGCTGATTTGCCAGCAGACGGGTTTCTGCCTGTTTGACGGCGCGCATAACGGGCGTTTGCCCCAGCTCATTTTTATAAACGCCCACCCCCAAATCTGTCTTGTGTGCATTGGAGTCAGCCCGGAAGGCTGCCATCAGCCCCAGAATAGGGTCTGCGGGTAAACTGCTGATTGCTTCAAACATCATGGGTTATCCTTTAAAAAGCGGTAGTTACTCAGAGCTGCTCGCGCAGTGCTTGTGCTTTAAGAGTGTTTTGCAGCAGTGACGCGCGCGTCATTGGGCCAACGCCGCCCGGGACCGGGGATATAAACGAACATTTGGATTTGACTGACTCGAAGTGCACATCTCCGGTGAGCCTGAAACCGCTGGCCCGCGTTTCATCTGGCACCCGGGTGATGCCGACATCAACAACAACCGCGCCTTCCTTGACCATATCCGCGGTGACAAAATCCGGTTTGCCGATGGCTACAATCAGAATATCGGCAGTCTTACAGATATCTGCCATGTTGGGAGTGCGGCTGTGCACCAGCGTGACGGTGGAGTTGCCGGGAGTGCTGTTGCGGGACATCAGGATAGACATCGGTGTGCCTACAATATTGCTGCGACCGACCACAACACAATGTTTACCTGAGGTATCAATTTGGTAGCGTTTTAACAATTCCATCACACCATTCGGTGTCGCGGAGATAAACGTCGGCAGGGCAAGACACATACGGCCTACATTGGCAGGTGAGAATCCATCAACGTCCTTGGTTGGTGAAATCGCCAGCGTTACCCGGGTTTCATCGATATGCTTGGGAAGGGGTACCTGCACAATAAAACCGTCGATTTCCGGATTGTTGTTCAACTGGCTGATGTGCTCGAGAAGTGCTTTCTCAGAGATGTCGGCTGGCAGCCGGATCAAGGTGGAGTCAAAACCTACCTGCTTGCAGTCGAGTACTTTGTTGGCAACGTAGGTCTCACTGGCCCCGTCATTACCCACCAGCACTGCAGCCAGATGAGGTACTTTGCCGCCGCGAGCTTTGATACGGATGACTTCTTCGGCGATTTCCGCCTTGATCTGTTCTGCTGTTGCTTTGCCGTCGAGAATTTGCATGCTGCTACCTTTTGCCAAAACGCGCGATGATAAACGAGCGCGGCGCCTGCCTCAAGAAAACCACCAGAGGACGAAGCGTTCAATTGTTGATGCCATTACCACTTGCCGGAATTGGGCATGCTGACCCAAGGTTCCGCGGGTGCAAGCGGTGCGCCCCGCTGCAGAAGTTCGATCGAAATGTTATCGGGAGAGCGCACAACTGATAGGCGATATGACCAAAGTTACGGCCTTCACCACAAACTTCCGGGTCCCAGTTATAGGTCAATTCGATCTGTGCCTGATCATCACCGTCCGCCGCCAGAAACACCAGTGTAAAGCGGCCTTGCTCACTGTCCCTGCGCTGCAGTTGTCGCAGGCCCAATTTGTTGCAGTAAAAATCCAGTGAGGTGTCCAGATCGCTGACCCGCACCATCGTATGCAGATATTTCAAGTTCAGTTGCTCCGTTGCAGTCTCAGAGGTACGTACTCGCCAGACTGACTCCAGTCGCCATTTAAGGCCAATACCTCAGAGCCTTGCTCATCGAAGACGAGAGTGCCGTAAAATTCGGCGTCCAGTGCTGGCATGCTGACCAGCAGGTTCTTGCCATTGAGGCTGATTGATGCGACGGGCAAACCGCTTCGAAACTGCGCTGGAATATCCAGCGTGGCTGAATAACCGGAAGCGCTGCCTGCGGGCGAAGATTGAATATGTAACACAACTTCCAATGGATCCATTTGCGCGGCGATGAGCGATCCACGCCATGTGCCGGTCAGTTGTGGATCAGCCTGTGCTTGCGCGAAGGTCACCCACAGCATGGCCAGGAAAGCGGTCAGCAATCCAATAAATTTAATGCGGGCACTTGTTGCCGGGAGGATTTTTGTTGGATCGGGCATTTGGCTATGATTCCGGTTTAAAAGCGCGGTATTGTGTAGGCAAGGATAACGCGCAATCCCGCCTGAAAGAAAGGCTGTTGCTCGCGCAGCTGCCCGGCTTTCAGAAGCTTCTGAACTGGTGGTGGGTTGGCAATTGCGCCAATGAGCAAAGCGCGTCCTTGTGCTTTCAAAAAGAGTCGATGAATCATCTTGTTTTGTAGACCCCCCGATCGGGTGGCAAGTTTTAAGCGCGTTTAAAGATGTTAAGCTTTTGCTTTGAAACAGCACCTGGTGATCAACAAGTATCATGAACCTGCAACAACGCAACAAGTATGTGTTAACCGTCTCCTGCCCCGAAGCTAATGGTATTGTGCGCGCTGTCAGTGATTTTCTGTTTCAGCGTGGCGCAACCATCAGTGATGCGGCTCAGCATCGTGATCCGGTCATCGACAGATTTTTTATGCGGGTAGAGTTCGAAGCGGTTGAAGCCGATTTGCCGTCCGCAGAAAAACTGGATGAAGATTTTTTGCTTCTGGCAAAACAATTCGACATGGAGTGGAATTTCTTTGATGTGCGTAAACGCCCGCGGGTTCTGCTCGCAGTGTCAACACACGGACACTGCCTGACAGACTTGCTGCACCGATGGAGCAGTGGAGCATTGCCGGCTGACGTCGTGGGAGTTATCTCCAATCACGAAGCGATGCGAGGCATTTCTGAATGGTATGGTCTGGACTTCCATTATTTGCCGGTGACACCGGACACCAAAGAGCAACAGGAAGATGCCATGATGGACATCATCAGGGAGAAACAGGTCGACCTCTTGGCGCTTGCCAGGTACATGCAGATTCTGTCGCCACGCATGTGTGAGATGATGGCCGGGCGGGCGATTAACATTCATCATTCATTTTTGCCCGGGTTCAAAGGTGCCAATCCTTATCGTCAGGCGTATCTGCGGGGCGTCAAAATCATTGGCGCAACAGCTCACTATGTCACGACTGATCTTGATGAAGGTCCTATCATTGAACAGGCGGTTGAGCGCATAGATCACAATTTTGATATCGACGAACTGGTGCAGATTGGCCGTGATGCCGAGTGCGCAGCCTTCGCGCGTGCCGTGAAATGGCACTGCGAACACCGCATCATTGTCAACGGTAATAAAACCGTCGTGTTTAAATGAGTGACAGGAGTTATGCCCCATGCTGGTAGCGTTAGGGACTCTGGCAGGCGGTTTAGGCTTGTTCCTGCTGGGTGTTTCAATGATTACCGACGGTCTGAAGCTGGCAGCAGGCGGTGCGCTTCGCGACATCCTCGGCCGGTCAACACGAACCACATGGCACGGGATACGTTCGGGATTCCTGTTGACCAGCCTGGTGCAATCATCCAGTGCCGTCACCATCGCAACGATAGGCTTTGTCAACGCAGGTCTGCTAGGGATTCATCAGGCGCTTGGCATTGTCTTGGGTGCAACGCTTGGCACTACGATGACCGGATGGCTTGTCTCGGTAGTTGGTTTTCAGTTCAGCATCAGTGCATTTGCCATGCCGATGCTGGGCATCGGTATGATTGTGCGTCTTGCCGGGGCGTCCAGTCGCACGGGCGCCTTCGGTGAGGCGCTGGCCGGTTTCGGATTATTTTTTGTTGCCATCGATTTTCTCAAAGGCGCATTTGAGGGCGTGGCAGCGTCTGTGGATCTTGCCAGTCTCTCACCTGAAGGTTTCCTGGGGCTGATGTTGTTTGTCTTGGCTGGCATGATCATCACCATGCTGATTCAGTCCTCCAGTGCAACGATTGCGATCACGCTGACTGCATTATCAAGCGGGCTACTGACATTTCCGGCAGCGGCCGCGCTGGTCATTGGGGCCACTGTTGGCACAACATCCACATCCGCACTGGCGGTGATCGGAGCGACGCCCAATGCCAGGCGCGTTGCCCTGGGTCATGTCTTCATCAATAGTTTCAGCGCGCTGGTCGGCATTGTGCTGCTGCCAACTGTGTTGTGGGCGTCAACACATGACACCTGGATTCATGATTATCCGGCCTTATCAATTGCATTCTTTCATACATCGCTGAATCTGCTGGGTGTGTTACTGATGCGTCCCTTGATCGGCCGTTTAGGGCATTGGCTGGAGCGTCGGTTTGTCAGCAAAGCAGAGGAGCTGAGTCGCCCACAGTTTATTGACAGCAATGTCATGGCGTCGCCGTCGCTGGCCATGGATGCCTTTTTGCTGGAGTTGCAACGCATGGCGGAACTGACAAGAACACATGCCATCCATTCATTTAACAACGAAGGGCCTCCGGGCAAGGCATTACAGTTACAGCATGACGGGCTGCGTTCGTTAGCGCGCTTTGTAGAGACCTCGGTCACTCAACTCGAGACTGACAGGCTGGAAGCGCGTATCGCGAGGCAATTGCCGATGATTCTCAGGATTGCCAACTACATTGACGAAGCCGTCGCGCTGGCGCATGCCAATGCTGAGTCAGATGCAGATGTTGAATTTTTGATTCAAACACCGGTCGGTGAAGAGATCCTTGCTTATCAGGCAGCGGTGGTAGCGATGATTGGTCGTTGTGATCCCCAGTTATCCAGTTTCAGCGCTGAGTCAATCGAAGCTGAGTACCAAACACTGCGTGCCCAATTCCGACAGCTGAAGACCCGTTTGCTAGAGGCCAGTGTTCAGGGGGTGATTCCACTGCAGCATATGAACCCCGCAATCGAAAGTTTGCGCATGATGCTGAGAGTCTCTGAACGTTCCACACGCATCGCAGTGCGCTTGTCTGAACTAGGCCGGGAACAACCCGCTGTCAGCGGTAAAACCAGTGCATCCGCGGGGCCTGCAAGTCGCGGTATTGACTCTGACGTTAAGCCCTGAAGCGCTCAACGGCAGGGCTGTTGTATTACAGTTTTGTCATAAATTTGTCATAAGGGATGGTTATATTGCTGACATTGACTCGATGGGGTCACTTTTTTTTGCTTGGCCGGGGAGAATTGCGGATGAACAAATTTAAGCGTCTGATGGCTGCTGTCAGCGTTGCCACCATTATGGCAGTACCTGCTGTAGCGATAGCCGATGTTGATCCCAATCTTCAGGATTACGTCCGTGCCTCGGGAGTGTCAGGAAATCTGTCCAGTATTGGTTCTGATACGCTGAATAACCTGATGACCTTGTGGGCGGAAGAATTTGCCAAGTATTACCCGAATGTGAATGTGCAGATTCAAGGGGCTGGTTCTTCGACTGCGCCGCCTGCATTGACCGAAGGTACCGCCATGCTGGCACCGATGAGTCGCCCGATGCGTCAGTCCGAAATTCAGGAGTTTGAGGCGCGCCACGGATACCAGCCAACCGAGTTGCCGGTGGCCGTGGATATGCTGGCGGTGTATGTGAACCGTGATAACCCTATCGAAAGCCTCAGCCTGCCGCAGGTTGATGCAATTTTCTCCGCGACACGTCGCTGTGGCGCACCCGCGGATATCCAGCGATGGGGCGATCTGGGTCTGACCGGTGACTGGGAAAATCGCGACTTCACGCTGTATAGTCGAAATGCAGTGTCTGGCACCTATGGTTTCTTTAAAGACAACGCACTATGTGGCGGTGACTTCAAGTCCAGCATTAATGAGCAGCCCGGTTCGTCATCCGTTGTGCAGGGTGTAACTGAATCAGCCAATGGTATCGGATACACCGGAATTGGTTATCGCACCTCGGGCGTGCGCGCGGTGCCTTTGGCAGCAACTGAAGGCGGTATCGCCTATGAGGCGAGTGCTGCCAATGCGGCCACCGGAGATTACCCGCTTGCCCGCTATCTGTTGGTATACATTAACAAGCACCCCAATCGTGAGCTTGATCCGGTAACCCGTGAGTTTGTGAAGATGTTGTATAGCAAACAAGGTCAAGAGGTCGTTGACCGTGATGGTTATGTACCTTTGCCGGCCACAATCGCACAGCGTATGTTGCAGCAGCTTGGCATTAACTAAGCAACGTTACTGATTACTTGGCGACACGACAGTACTTGTTGGTAAACTCTCAGCAAAAGGTATTACCCGGCAGGAGCACGCTTTTACATGACAGACAACACTCCGGGTACGCCGGGCCACGCGCCTGCTGTTGGAAACGCTGATTCAAGCTCTCAGGCCGAGCCCTCAAGCACGGTTAATTCAATCAGGCGCGGAAACAGCCTGCTTCCCGATCTTGCCAGCCGCAAGATTCTCAGAAAAAAACGCGCAAGACGCGACAGGATCGCACATTGGGGCATCACCACGGCAGGTTATGGTGTTGTGGTTGCCCTGTTAACAATATTTGTTTACCTGTTCTACGAGGTCGCGCCAATTTTGCGAGGCGCTGCCGTCGATGAGCAGCACCAGTTTGCGCTACCGGAACAGCAGTCAGAGACGTTTAGACTGCTTCTGGACCGATATGAAATATTGGGGATTCAGTACACACGCAACGCGGAATCAGTCTTTTTTGATACGGAAACGGGTGAGGAACAATTGCGTGTGGCAGTTCCATTGCCTCAGGGTGCTGCGGTCAGTAGTTTTGGTTACGCAGAAACCATATCCAATACCGTCGTCTACGGTCTTGATAATGGCTCTGCGGTACTAGCCCGTCATGCATTTGATGTGAGTTTTCCGGACAGCCAACGGGTTGTATCACCAAAGCTCGATTTCCCGTTGGGTGAGTCTGCGATACAAATTGATCAACAGGGTCAGGCTTTAACCCACATCACCACCGAGGTACTGGCGCGCGGAGGCGCAACAACGGCAATTGCCGCGGTAACGCAAGACAACCGGTTGTTACTGGCGAGAATGACCTCGCGTGAAAACTTGCTGACCGGGGCTGTGCAAGTGACCACGGACGTGCAGACCTTGCCGGCCATTCCAGGCAATGCACAGCAGTTGATGCTGGATAAGTCTTTACGCAACCTGTTTGTGCTGGATGATCAGGGTCGTATCCATTTTTATGACATTGTGAATCCTGCTCAGGCCCGTCTGGTTGAGTCAGTCGATGTGGGTCGCGGTGAACGCGTCACTGCCGTTGAGTTCCTGGTCGGTTCTGTGTCTATTGTGGTGGGAACAGAATCCGGCAATCTGAGTCAGTGGTTTCTGGTGCGCGAAAATGACAACGCCAATGACTTTACGTTGACCTTGATCCGCGAATTCAGAAATCACGGTGCCGCCATTACCGCGATTGCCCCTGAGCACACTCGCAAGGGGTTTATTGTTGTTGATGCCGCAGGGCAGCTCGGCGTGCACTACGGCAGTTCATCACGTACCCTGTTCCTAGATGAGGTGAGTGACAACAGTCTGTCACACATCGCCATTTCGCAGATTAACGGCCGGGTTTTGTGGCTCGACAGTGAGCAGCAGGTTAGTTCTGCATCCATGTGGAACGAGCATCCCCAGCTGTCCTGGGCAGCGATGTGGAACAAGGTTTGGTACGAGGGCCGCGAAGACCCTGAGTACATCTGGCAATCGTCATCAGGTTCGGATGAGTTTGAATCCAAATTCAGCTTGGTGCCTCTGACTATTGGCACGTTAAAAGCCGCTTTGTACGCCATGTTGTTTGCGACACCGCTGGCAATAGCCGGTGCGATTTACACCGCGTACTTCATGACACCTAAGCAGCGTGGTCTCGTAAAACCCGCCATCGAAAGCATGGGGGCGTTGCCAACAGTCATCCTCGGTTTTCTCGCAGGTCTATGGCTGGCTCCTTTTGTCGAAAACAACTTGCCGGCAATATTCAGCTTTTTCCTGCTAATGCCTGTGGTCCTTTTAGTGTTTGCGCTGATATGGACGAATTTACCTGCCGGATTCAGGTCAAAGATTCCCGAAGGTTGGGAAGCGGCCATATCTGTGCCAGTCATTTTGACGTTTGGCTTTATCTGTGTGCAGTCAAGCCCATGGGTAGAAGTCTGGTTATTTGATGGCAGCATGCGTCAGTGGTTCACGGATATTGGCATCAACTACGATCAACGCAACGCATTGATTGTGGGCATTGCCATGGGATTTGCGGTTATCCCGACCGTTTTCTCTATCGCCGAAGATGCTGTGTTTACGGTGCCCAGGCACCTGACTCAAGGTTCGCTGGCGCTGGGCGCAACGCGCTGGCAAACAGTCATGGGTGTGGTGTTGCCGACGGCAAGTCCGGGTATTTTTTCGGCGGTGATGATGGGCTTCGGCCGGTCGGTCGGTGAAACCATGATCGTGCTGATGGCCACCGGTAACAGCCCGGTGGTCAACTTCAATATCTTCGAGGGTATGCGCACCTTATCCGCCAACATTGCAGTTGAGTTGCCTGAAACAGCGGTGGGTTCGTCGCACTTCCGGGTATTGTTCCTGGCTGCTCTGGTGTTGCTGGCACTGACATTCATTGTGAATACTTTGGCGGAAATCATCCGACAGCGCTTGAGAGAACGTTATAGCAATCTGTAAATCCAGACAGTCGATATGAGGTACGAGCACAACATAATGGGTTACATGCGTCAGTGGTTCAAAAGCGGGACTCCATGGATATGGCTGAATGGCGGTGCGGTTGCCTTCAGCATGATCATGGTTGTTGGTTTGATAGGATTGATTGCAGTGCGCGGGTTTGGTCATTTCTGGCCATCCGATGTTGCACTGATCAATTTGTCAAATGCAGACGCTGAACAAAGCACTCTCATCGGCGAGATTGTGCGCAGTGAAACTGTGCCTGCTGCCATCGCCCGCGATTCAGGCGAAACCGTTCCTGACGACATGGATCTTGTCACGCGTCACCTGATCAAGTTGGGCAACCGTGACCAGACCGACCGAGACTTTGCCTGGTACCTGGAGTTGGGCATGCAGCCCTGGCAGTATCCGCAGGACATTATGGTGGTAGAGCGTCGGGAGTGGGGCAACTTTTACGGCCGTCCCCTGGCGCTGTTGCGTGAAGGAGTGGAGGTCGCTACCCCTGAGTCCGACAATTTTATGCAGGAGCTGCAAGCGGCGATAACGCGCAGTCTTGAGCTGCACGAAGAAATTCGTCGACTTGAACGTGGAACCATTGGGCGCATCAATACCAGTCTGGATGACTTGCGACTCGATGCCAGACGTCTTGAGCTGGATGAAACTCCGGCTGACATCCGTGTGATCGAGCTGGATAGAATTGCTGCTGAAAGAGCCTCACTGGATGAACAGTATGCGGTGCTGCGCCAAGAGCTTGATGTCATTTATGCAAGTACCCGCCGTGACACGTTGAAAATGGAAATGGCAGACGGCAACGCAGTTGACATCTCGTTGGCAGCCATCATGCGGGTAACCGAGCCAAATGCCATGTCAGTTTTTGGCAAAACCGCTCAGTACTTTGAACGTTTGTGGGAGTTTTTGACCGAAGATCCGCGTGAAGCCAATACCGAAGGCGGTATCTTCCCGGCGATTTTTGGCACGGTCACCATGGTTCTGGTGATGTCAATTATTGTGACGCCCTTTGGTATTCTGGCAGCAATCTATCTGCGCGAGTACGCAAAACAAGGAACCATGACACGCATAATCCGTATTTCGGTTTACAACCTCGCGGGTGTGCCATCGATTGTGTACGGTGTGTTTGGTTTGGGATTTTTTGTGTATTACCTGGGGGGCAGCCTGGATCAGCTGTTTTATGAGACAGCCTTGCCGACTCCTACGTTTGGGACGCCCGGCCTGATCTGGGCTTCACTGACACTGGCTTTGTTGACGCTGCCCATTGTGATTGTCTCCACCGAAGAGGGGCTGGCGCGCATACCGAGTACCATTCGTCAGGGCAGTCTGGCGCTGGGCGCCACCAAGTCGGAAACGCTCTGGAAAGTAGTTGTTCCCTTGGCAACGCCTGCGATGATGACCGGTCTGATTCTGGCTATCGCACGCGCGGCCGGTGAAGTTGCACCCTTGATGCTGGTGGGAGTGGTTAAACTCGCGCCGGCGTTGCCTATCGATGCGACCTTCCCATTTCTGCACCTTGATCGCAAGATCATGCACCTCGGATTTCATATTTACGACGTCGGTTTCCAAAGTCCCAATGTGGAGGCCGCCAGACCCTTGGTTTATGCCACCGCGTTGGTTCTGGTGATTCTGATTATGGTGCTTAACCTGGCAGCCATCAGTATTCGTAACCGCTTGCGCGAGCGTTATCGCAGCGCCGGTGAATAGTAGTAATCTTTAAGAAAATGCCATTGAAACAACAGGATATGACATGACTGGTGACCAGACAACCACACTGAAAGGTGATGCGGCGACAGCTACGCAAGACCCTGCAAACCGACGCGACCGCCCGTCGGTTTCCCCTGCTTCTGCACGGAAGATAGGTGAGCGCGAAACCATGTCATTGACAGATGAGGTCGCCAAGATACAGGTCAACAACCTTAACCTGTTTTACGATGCAGACCAGGCATTAAGAAATATCAATTTAATGATCCCGGAAAAGCGTGTGACCGCCTTTATCGGGCCCTCTGGTTGTGGAAAGTCGACTTTGCTGCGCTGCTTTAATCGCATGAACGATCTGGTGGATATCTGCCGTATTGAAGGCGAGATAGTGATGGATGGCAAAAACATCTACGACCGTGACGTTGATGTTGCTGATTTAAGACGCAGTGTCGGTATGGTGTTTCAGAAGCCAAATCCCTTCCCCAAAACCATCTATGAAAACGTTGCTTATGGTTTGCGTCTGCAAGGCGTGACGTCGCGTCGTGTGCTTGACGAGGTTGTAGAAAAATCGCTGCGGGCAGCGGCGCTCTGGGATGAGGTTAAGGACCGGTTACAGGAAAATGCGTTTCGCATGTCAGGTGGACAACAGCAGCGTCTGGTGATTGCAAGGGCGATAGCCATCGAACCGGAGGTGATCTTGCTGGACGAGCCAGCCTCGGCTCTGGATCCGATCTCGACACTCAAGATTGAAGAGTTGATCAACGAGCTCAAACAGGATTACACCATTATCATCGTGACCCACAACATGCAGCAGGCTGCACGTGTGTCCGATTACACGGCCTTTATGTATATGGGCAACATGGTCGAGTACGGTGACACCGATACCTTGTTTACCAATCCCAGGAAAAAGCAGACTGAAGACTACATTACCGGTCGATACGGTTAGTATTCAACAGATCAAGGTGGGCCCATGACGCTGCGGATCAGGGGGCCTGCCCCCAGGTTGCCCGTCAGGTTGTCACGCGCAACCGCTGCGCGGGTGTCTGGATTGGTAGCGTCTCTGGGCTGACCAGCATGACCCGGAGCAGGTGTATTTAAGCCAGTAAACAATTCAACTGTCGGGTTTTGCTCTGCACTGGACGTGATCAATCGGGCGTTGGCATTCTCCTCGCCGCAGTCCAGCATTTGATTGCGTCGCTGACGTTCATCACAGGTTATGCCACCAGTCAGTCGCTGTGTCTCATCCATTTGTGACCGGTTTTGAATCATGTCTCGCAGATCCAGCAACGCTGGAGCAACCAGTCGCGGGGTCATCGGTTCTGGTTCAGGAGCTTGTTCTGCCGGTGTATCTGGCATGGTTTGCGGGCGGCTGTCGGCTGGTGTGTCAGGCTCTGCGTCCGATGTTGCCAGCGGTTCAACCGTTTTAACTTCTTCAACGGCTACAACGGATTCAGGCTCTGGTGGCTGAGGTCGTGGCTGGAAACGGATCTGGATGCTAGGTGCTTGTGTGACAACTGGCTCCACATTTAAATCGGTGCCGCCCATCAGTTGTCTCGCCATCACCAACAGACTTAGATGAAGCAGAATACTGGCGGTGACCGGGAGGAATACAGAAGTGCCAGTTTTCTCGGGCTCATGGAGCTGCGATGTTAACCATAGGTCAGTGTCCACGGCCATCTTTAGCCCTGGTGCGAGTAATCGCCCATCAAACTCATTGAAGTCTTCTGCCTGCGGTTCCTGCATCACATGCCTGATTGCCAAGATCACTCATAGATTAGAGCCCGATTAGACCACGATCAGCCAGGGCAGTTCCACAGACTGAGCTTACTGCGCCCATGCCCAGCTTAACAAAGCGTCACCCAATTCCTGGCCGGGTCCGGTATCTGCTGCCGCATGATTCAGCAAGGCAATAACAACGTAATGTTTGCCTGATCGCGCATGAACATAGCCCGCAACGCCGGCGACATCATCCAGCGAGCCGGTCTTGACATGCATGCTGCCGGCAGGGCCTTGTTGTGTCAGTCGTGTTCGCATGGTGCCATCGAGGCCCGATAAGGGCAGGGATGCAAGATACTCTGGCATTGTGGATATCTGATACGCATGTTCCAGTGCGGCCCCTAACATCTCACTGCTGAGCCGTTCCTCCCGCGACAGGCCAGAGCCATTAACCATCACCAGCTGTGTATGGTCGATGCCCAGTGAGTCCAGGTATTCGCGTATGGCTTTAATGCCGCTGTCCACCGTGGCAGGCGCTCCCGAGTGTTGTAAACCCAGTGCCAGCACAAGGTGCCGGGTCATCATGTTATTGCTGTACTTGTTAATGGATTTGATGATGTCCGACAGTGGCACAGAGCTCCAGCTGACGATAGGCGCTGATGATTCGGTTGCCTGCAGAGCGCGTTCACGCAGACTGCCGCTGAATTGCCCGCCCAGCTCCTGCCACAGTTGCATAAACAAACCGTAGGCATAAGCGGGCGCATCCAGCACCGAGCGCGTCAGCACATATTCATCACAACGCGAAGGCAGGCGGCCACTGAAGGTGACGGTATTGCCGGCCTCGTCAACATTGACACTGATACCACGCTGAAAACCACTGCAAGGGGCGTCACGCTGGCTCAACTGATTATTGATCGCAAGATTGATCAAAGCAGGATCCGCTTTGATCAACACATCACGACCATTGGGGTGCGGATAAAAATAAAAGTTCACCGTCTGAAAATTGACCATCAGCGCATGTGGCAACACGTTATAGGCACGTCGACTGTCATTATCGATCAGTGGCTCTTGACTCACCGACGGGTGAAACAGACTGTCGTCAATGATCAGGTCGCCAGTGATGTTGCTGACACCGCGGCGCTGCAGAGATTTCAACAGGCTGCGAAAATGTTCCTCAACCAGAAACGGATCACCACCACCGCGTATCAACAGATCACCGTGGAGAGTTCCGTCGCTGATGTCGCCCAACGCGTAGACCTCGGTTGTCCAGGTATAGGCCGGGCCCAGCAACTCAAGCCCGGCCAGTGTGGTCAGGGTCTTGATCGTGGATGCAGGATTCAGTGGCACCTGTTCGTTAATCGCCAATAACGGCGCTGCAGCGCCTACCTCTTTTACATACAGCGTGTAAGTGTCAGCCGGCAGATCATGGCCGTCGATAATAATCTGTAAAGTCGCTGGTACCGTGGACAGGCTGGCCGTGTCCTGAGCAAGACTGTTAGGCATCCCTGCGCAAAAGCCATACAATGCGGCCCACAGCAGCAGAGCGTGACGCAGTATTGCGCGACGGTTCTCCCTGAAACGATATTGGGTCGTTGATGTGGCCGTCATGTGTTTCTCCCCGTTACTGTCCTTCATCAGGCACAGTCTGCCCGATCGCATGATGACACTTTCGCTGTGCGAGTTATGGCTGTCAAGGCGCTCTGCAGGGTTGGACCCGATGATGATTGGCAGACAAAAACGACAAAGAAAAATCATAAAAAAGACTTAACCTGATTATTGACGCCAGATTAAAATGCCAACGCCCTTTAAAACGAACCGAATTCGGTCGGCAAATTTGTCGAATCATCCCTGCTTTATTCAACACCCTACACTACTGGATGGAAAAAAATGACCAAGATCACTGACAACATGCGTACCTATTCCTCCCAAGTGGTTGACGGCGTTGAGGCCGCGCCCGCGCGTGCCATGTTACGGGCCGTTGGTTTCACGGATGATGACTTCAAGAAGCCTCAGATTGGCATTGCTTCGACCTGGGCTAATGTCACGCCATGCAATATGCATATCGACAAACTTGCCGAAGAGGCAGAAAAGGGTGCTAACTCAGCTGGTGGTAAGGCATTGATATTCAACACCATAACCGTGTCGGATGGTATTGCCAACGGTACTGAGGGCATGAAGTATTCGTTAGTGTCACGCGAGGTCATCGCTGATTCCATTGAAACGGTTGCCGGCTGCGAAGGTTTTGATGCGGTGGTTGCCGTGGGAGGCTGCGACAAGAATATGCCAGGCTGCCTGATCGGTATGGCGCGACTGAATCGCCCGGCCATTTTTGTGTATGGCGGGACAATCAAACCGGGCAGTGGTCATACGGACATCATTTCTGTGTTCGAGGCGGTCGGTCAGCATGCCAAAGGTGATATCAATCTGCTTAAGGTCAAGCAGATCGAGGATACAGCTATCCCGGGTGCAGGTTCTTGTGGCGGGATGTACACCGCCAATACCATGGCCTCGGCGATAGAGGCCATGGGCATGTCACTGCCGGGTTCTTCCGCGCAGAACGCGATTTCCAGCGATAAGGCGTCGGACAGTTTCCGCGCAGGACAGCAAGTGCTGGAGTTGCTCGCAAAGGATATAAAACCTCGCGATATCATGACCCGCAAGGCTTTTGAAAATGCCATTCGCGTCATTATTGCCTTGGCGGGATCCACCAATGGCGTGCTGCATTTGTTGGCGATGGCTCACGCGGTCGATGTAAAGCTGACACTGGATGATTTTATCAAGATTGGCAAGACCACGCCGGTATTGGCGGATCTGCGACCCAGTGGTCAGTACATGATGTCCGATCTGGTTGCCATTGGCGGCATTCAGCCACTGATGAAGCGCATGCTGGATGCGGGTCTTTTGCATGGCGACGCATTGACAGTCACCGGAAAAACCTTGGCCGAGAACCTCGCCAATGTGGCCGACTATCCTGCCGGGCAGCAGATCATCCGCCCGTTCGACAACCCAATCAAGAAGGATTCGCATCTGGTTATTTTGCACGGCAATCTGTCGCCAACAGGCGCGGTAGCCAAGATCACTGGCAAGGAAGGTTTGCGTTTTGAAGGCACTGCGCGCGTTTATCATGGCGAAGAGGCGGCATTGGCAGGCATTCTGAATGGCGAAGTAGTCGCCGGTGATGTCATTGTGATTCGTTATGAAGGACCCAGAGGCGGGCCAGGTATGCGCGAAATGCTGTCACCCACCTCGGCGGTGATGGGCAAAGGGCTGGGTAAAGAGGTAGCGCTGATAACTGATGGCCGCTTCTCCGGAGGTTCTCATGGATTTGTGGTTGGCCACATCACCCCGGAAGCCTTTGATGGTGGACCTATCGCTCTGCTGGAAAACGGCGATCTGATTACCATTGATGCTGATACCCGCGAAATCAACGTTGCAATTGATGATGCTGTGATGGCTGAGCGGCGTGCACGCTGGATACAGCCGGCACCTTTGTATACCCGGGGGGTTCTGGCCAAGTATGCCAAGCTGGTCTCCAGCGCGTCTGAAGGCGCTGTGACCGACAAGTAATCAGTTGTGCCTGGCTCAGTCAGTCTGACGCCGGGCATATGTGCTCATTCACTGGAGTCTGCGTATGCCGCAGTATGGAAGCAGCCCGGACGATATCGCCTTTGCGGTTAACGTGTTACGCAGCGGAGGCTTGGTAGCATTCCCCACCGAGACTGTTTATGGTCTGGGTGCTGATGCGGCGAATGAGCGCGCAGTGATGACGGTGTTCAGCACCAAGGGTCGTCCTGCCGATCACCCGCTGATTGTGCACCTGGCAACAGCCGCAGAAATGACGCGGTGGGCACTTGACATACCCGACGTTGCCTGGCGCATCGCGGAGCGCTTCTGGCCCGGGCCACTGACACTGATTCTGCGGCGTGCGCCGGGAGTGTCAGACGCGGTGACCGGAGGCCAGGACACTATTGGCCTGCGTGTCCCTGCTCATCCGGTTGCGCTGGCCTTGCTTAAGGCGTTTGGGGGAGGTATCGCTGCCCCGTCGGCCAATCGCTTTGGCTGTATCAGCCCAACGTCTGCGGCGCATGTGCTGGCTGAATTTGGACATTCACTGCCCTGTGTAATCGATGGCGGTCGTTGCGAGATTGGCCTGGAGTCTACCATTCTGGACCTGAGCGGTGGCTCTCCCAGAGTGCTGCGTCCGGGTGCGATTACGCCCGCCGCACTGAATCAGATATTAAACACAGAATTGGCCACAAGTACGGATAACGTGCCACGTGTCCCTGGCAGTCTGGCATCGCACTACGCGCCAGAAACCCCACTCAGACTCCTGCCCCGTGCTGAACTGAAAGCGGCCGCGCTGGCGCTGTTGCAGCGCGGCCAAACAGTCACAGTTGTATCCAGCCAACCTGCTGAAATTCATCAAAGCGCTTGTCACTGGCTGATGATGCCAGACGATGCTGCTCAGTATGGGCAAAGCCTCTATGCGCTGCTGCGGGATATTGACAAGTCTGCTTGTGATTATATTTTGATTGAACTTCCCCCGGCGCAGATGCAGTGGGAGGCCGTGAGTGATCGTCTGACACGTGCTGCCGGAAAATTGCAGCGCGAGTCGGACAGTGAGTAAATCACCCCAATCCCTGAGAAGCATAAGGGTAGACTCACCATAACGCCGATCAACTGGCGGCAGGCGGATTGGCGAGTGATCAGGAAGCCGTCAGCATCGGCAACAGATATCTTCCTGTATGCGATTTTTTTGTTTTTGACACGGTTAACGGTGCACCCTGCGCGACCACTTGGCCACCAGCATCACCACCTTCTGGTCCAAGGTCGATGACCCAGTCAGCTTCGGCAATCACATCCAGATTATGCTCAATCACCAGCACGGAGTTGCCTGCATCCACCAGTCGATGCAGCACGCGCAATAATTTCTCAACATCCGCCATATGCAGACCCACGGTGGGTTCGTCGAGCACATAAACTTTATGCGGTGGTTTGCTGCCGCGCAGACTCAGATGTGGTTTGGCTTTGGCTAGTTCCGCCACCAGTTTGATGCGCTGCGCCTCGCCTCCGGACAGCGTCGGACTTTGCTGGCCCAGCGTCAGATAACCCAGACCCACATCCTGCATCAATCGGAGTACATGAAAAATTGATGGTACAGACTCAAAAAACACGACCGCTTCATCGATATCCATGGCCAGAACTTTGCCGATATGTTTGCCCTTGTATTGTACCGACAGCGTTTCCGGATTAAATCGCCAGCCGCCACAAGCCTCACAATCCACCCGCACATCAGGCAGAAAATTCATCTCAATTTTCTGCATACCGTTACCGGAACAGGTTTCGCAGCGGCCGCCGGACACGTTAAAGGAAAACCGGCCGGGCACATAACCACGCAGTCGTGCATCAACAGTATCCGCAAACAGTTTGCGGATGGTGTCCCAGATACCCACATAACTGGCGGGGCAGGAGCGTGGTGTTTTGCCAATCGGGGTCTGATCCACCTGCAGAATACTGTCGATGGATTGCCAGCCGTCAAGGTTGTCACAGCCTTGCCATGGGATGGCTGTGCGCGCTGCCTTTTTGGTAAATCTGCCTGCGGCACTCACAGCGGCCTGAACGTTGTTGAACAAAACCCCGCGAATCAGGGTGCTTTTGCCGCTACCACTGACGCCACTGATTGCAACCAGTCGACGCAGAGGAAGGCTGATATCCAGCGTGCGCAGGTTATTCAGACGTGCGCCGCTAATCGTGAGTTGTTCAGTTTCAAACTGATCCCGACTCTGGCTGTCCCGCACGTCAGCCAGAGGATGACGCATAGGGTTGGCCAGAAATTTCCCGGTCAGGGAACGTTTGTTTTTCTTCAATTGTGCCAAGGTGCCGGTGGCGACAATTTCACCACCCTTGACGCCGGCGCCAGGTCCCACATCAATCAGAAAATCTGCTTCTGCCATCGTGGCATCGTCATGCTCTACAACCACAACGGTGTTGCCATGTTGTTGCAATTCGCGCAGGGTTTTGATCAGCAGTGCGTTATCACGCGCGTGCAAGCCGATGGTGGGTTCGTCCAGGATGTAACAGACGCCCTGCAGATTGGAACCCAGTTGCGAGGCAAGTCGTATACGTTGCGCCTCGCCACCACTGAGTGTGGGTGCCGCCCGATCCAGACTGAGATAACCCAGACCCACTTTTTGCAGAAAGCTTAACCGGCCGGTGAGTTCAGGCAGAATGTCACGGGCAATGGTGTTCTGTTTTTTATCCAGTTTGATGGCGTTGATGGTGGAGGCGGCGAGGTCAACGGACAGTTGTGTGAGCTCGGCGATATTCCACTGTTGAAAGCGCACTGCCAGCGCCACCGGATTCAGGCGTGTGCCTTTGCATTTTTTGCAGGGTTTACCGATATCGGCATTCTCAGGATCCAGCCAATTCTCTTCTTCGCCGGTCAGTTCTTCACTGAATTCCGGCAGAATTTCTCCGGTGCCATAACAGCTCTGGCACCAGCCATGTCTGGAATTAAACGAAAACAGTCGTGGGTCGAGGTCATCAAAACTGTCACCACAGGATGGACAGGCACGGCGGGTTGAAAACAGAGCATCCGCCGTGCCGGATGACACCGGGCTGATCATCAACAGTCCGTTGCCGACCGCCAGGGCCTCATCAATCAAGTCGGTCAGCGCTTTTTCGTGCTTCTTGCTGATGCTGATCTGATTGATCAGCACTTCAATGTTGTGTTCTTTGAATCTGTCCAGCACCGGCCAGTCCTGGGTGGCCAGATAACGACCATCCACCCGCAGTTTTTCATAACCCTTGCCGGCGGCCCACGCTGCCAGTTCTTTGTATATGCCTTTTCGTCCGACAACCACAGGGGCCAGGACGTTCACCGTTTGTCCCTGCCAGTCGCGGAGCAGACGCGACAGAATCATCTCCCGGCTTTGAGGTTCAATAGGTACCTTGCAACCAGGGCAGTATTGCGTCCCAAGTTTTACGAAGATCAATCGTAAAAAATGATAAATCTCCGTCAGCGTGGCCACGGTACTTTTGCGTCCACCACGACTGGTGCGCTGCTCGATGGCTACCGTTGGCGGAATGCCATGAATGGCATCCACATCCGGCCGTGTGGCGGGCTGCACAAACTGACGCGCATAGGCATTCAGTGATTCAAGATAGCGACGCTGACCCTCGGCAAAAACGATATCAAAGGCCAATGTGCTTTTGCCACTGCCACTGACGCCGGTGATAACCGTGAACTTGTTCCAGGGAATGCTGACATCGACGTTTTTGAGATTGTGCTCACGCGCATGATGAATCTGAATGGCAGCCTGGCGTTTTGTGCGGGTGGCTGCGCCCTGTTGCATCACCGGCAGTTTTCCGGCCTTGCTGCGCGTAAGCGCCTGTTCATATTCACGCAATGCCTCAGCAGTGTGGCCGTTACCGTGGGTGCTGAACCAGCTTGGTGTGCCGCTGCCAATGAGTTGTCCTCCATCCGCCCCGCCTTCAGGGCCAATGTCTATCAACCAGTCAGCGGCGCGGATGACATCGAGATTGTGTTCGATAACCAGCAGTGAATGACCCGCATCCAGCAGTTTGCGAAAAGCCTTCAGCAGCACATGGATGTCATGAAAATGCAGCCCGGTAGTCGGTTCGTCAAACAGGAATAAAATACCTTTACCACCGGTAGACGTTTTTTTGCCGGCCTTTGCTGCTGAAGGCAATTCTGCCAGATGAGCCGCCAGTTTCAGACGTTGCGATTCGCCGCCGCTTAAGGTAGGAACCGCCTGTCCCAGTTGCAGATAGTGCAGGCCCACATCAATCAGTGGCTGCAGGCAATGTTCAATGTCTTTATCGCCTTTGAAGAATTCCGTGGCCTCTTCTACCGTCAGTTCCAGTACATCGGCAATCGATAACGCGCGTGCGTTGTTGGCAGGATCAAGCAAGGTAACGTCGAGAATTTCGCGGCGATATCGTTTGCCATTGCATTCGCTGCAGCGCAGATACACATCGCTGAGAAACTGCATTTCGACATGTTCAAATCCATTGCCGGAACACAGCGGGCAACGGCCATTGCCGGAGTTGAAACTGAAGATCCCGGGTGTATATCCGCGCTCCTTGGCCAGTGGCTGATCAACAAAACGTTTACGAATGACATCAAACGCGCCGACATAGGTAGCGGGTATTGAGCGCGTGGTTTTTCCCAGCGGGCTCTGATCCACAAACACAATGTTGGACAGGTGCTGTTGGCCGCTGATGCTGTTGTGTTCACCGGGTGCTTCTGTGGATACACCAAAATGGCGGCAAAGTCCCCGGTACAACACATCACGCATCAGAGTTGATTTGCCTGACCCGCTGACGCCGGTGATGCATACCAGTTTGTGTAAAGGGATATCCGCATCGATGTTTTTTAGATTGTTTTCGCGCGCTCCGCGGATAGCAACGACCGCATCCATTGCTGCGCTGTTGTTGGATTTGCCGGCATTGGATTCGCTGGCATAAGACTCTGCCACCAACAATTCACCGCGAAGATATCGCGCAGTCAGAGAATCCGCGTCACGTAAAAGCTCGGCCGGTGTACCCATAAACCGAACTTCACCACCGCGTTTTCCCGGGCCAGGTCCGATATCAATAATCAAATCAGCCGCCAGCATGACCTGCGGGTCATGCTCTACCACAATCAGCGAATTGCCTGCATCGCGCAGCCGGTGCAGGATACTGACCATACGCTGCATATCCCGCGTGTGCAGACCTATACTGGGTTCATCCAGCACAAACAGGGTATTGACCAGCGAGGTCCCCAATGCCGTTGTCAGATTAATACGTTGCACTTCACCACCGCTGAGGGTGCGTGATTGTCGGTCAAGCGTCAGGTATCCCAGTCCAACATCCAGCAGATAGTTCAGGCGCGAGCGTATTTCCCCCAACAGCAGGTCAGTGGCAGCATCCAGTTGGCCGGGCAGGCGCAGGTCCGTAAAATAAGCCGCGCACTCTTGCAGGGATAACAACATCAATTCGTTTATAGGGTAACTGTTAGCAGGCAGCCCCCTATTACCGGCCACCGATGGCTGCTGATGTAGACGCCACCAGAGAGCTTCAGGTTTCAGGCGTGCGCCATGGCAGGCGTGACATTCGGTATAGGCGCGATATCGCGATAGCAGCACGCGGATATGCATTTTATAGGCGCGGCTCTCCAGCCAGCCAAAAAAACGGCGAATGCCATACCACACGCCGTCCTGCCAGCCACCTTCTCCTTCCTGTGCCCATGTCTTGTGTGCTGCAGTCAGATCTTTCCAGGGAGTATCCAATGGGATGCCAGCTTTGCGTGCATATTTTTCCAGATCATCCTGACACTCTTTGTAGCTTGCACTCTGAAAAATTTTTACCGCGCCTTCGCGCAGGGTTTTATTGTGATCAGGTATGACCAGATCAAAATCCACATCAATGATGCGCCCGAACCCTTTGCAACTGTCACAGGCTCCAAGGGGTGAGTTAAACGAGAATAATCCGGGGCCGGGTTCGCTGAACTGTTTGTCGCAGTCCGGGCAGTGCAGGTGGCTGGAGTAGGCCTTGATCTGCTGCTGGTCAGTATCGGGTTCGCAGTACACAAGCACATGGCCGTTGCCATGATGCAGCGCTGTTTCGATGGCTTCACCCAGGCGTTCCCTATTACCCTGATTCAGGCGCAATCGATCCTGAACGGCATGCACGTGGTGCTCGTTCTGCGCCTGAATGCGGGTGTAACCCTGTTGATTTAACCACTGCAGAATTTCGCTGCCGGAAAAATTATGTGGAACGCTCACCGGCAAACACACGTGAATCCGCGTTTCAGCCGGGAAACTAGCCATCAGTTCAGCGACGATGGACTGCGTGTTGTCACGCTTGACTTCACGCTGACAACCGGGGCAGTGCAGATGTGACAGTCGCGCATACACCAGTTTGATGTAGTCGTTCAGCTCTGTCATGGTGCCTACGGTAGAGCGAGACGTGCGCACCGGATTGCTTTGGTCAATGGCTATCGCGGGTGGGATGCCTTCAATGCTGTCGATGGCAGGTTTGTCCATGCGATCGAGAAACTGGCGTGCATACGCCGAAAACGTCTCTACGTAACGGCGCTGACCTTCAGCATAAATGGTGTCAAATGCCAGCGTGGATTTGCCAGAACCACTCACGCCGGTAATGACAATCAGTTTGTTTACCGGCAACTCGAGCGACAGATTTTTGAGATTGTTCTGACGCGCCCCGCGCAGCACAATCGATTCAATCGTTGTGTTCTTTTGGCTGCGTTCCAAGGATATTTCAGTGATTTCAGAGATCCTTTATGCCGTTAAAAATAGTCTTGCGCGGACGTGCGAGCAGGTTCTGCACCATGGGTACAAAAAACTCAATGGGTCTGGTTTTAAATTCAGGATCAAAAGCTTTGCCGTCATAGAGTTCACAAAAACGTTTTGTGTAGTCGAAATAAGGTGAATCGGCATATTTCTCACGCATATCACGATCACCACCGAGGTGATGAAAATAATCGTAACCCTGAAAAATCTGGTGATGACGCAGCAACCAATGGTTTGCGTCACTGATAAAAGGTTTAAGGATTGCTGCGGCAATTTCGCCGTGGTCATAGGTGCCAAGTGTATCGCCAATATCATGAAGCAGAGCAACCACAACGTATTCCTCGTCTTCCCCGCCCTCGAGCGCGCGGGTCGCAGTCTGCAGGCAGTGCTCAAAACGGTCTACCGGAAAACCACCGCAGTCGCCTTTCAGCAGTTCAAGGTGTTTGAGAATGCGCGCAGGCAGATCTGATGCAAATTCATTAAACGCTTTGCCAATAATCTGCCAGTCCTCTCGCGTGCTCTCGGAAAAACTTTTGAAGGTGGCCTGAGGCTGTTGATGTTCGGACATGATGCTTTGCTCCGCGGCTGCAAATGAAGTGTCCGGATTCTAGCATGATTAATCATTGGTGAAAGCGAGGCTGTTCACAGACCGCGCTGCCACTCTTCTCGTAAAGGGATGCGTCCAGGCTGGTGAATCGCCGTGCGGATGATGTTCAGCAGTGACTCTTTATCTTTGCTCAGGACGCCCTTAAGGACCAGGTAGTTGGAGGCGTGATCACTGCGGAAAATGGTGTTTTTCAGCTCCAGTGCCGTGAGGAATGTCTCCATTTCACGGAACAGTTCCAGCTTGCCTAGTTTGCGCCAGCGGCCGTCAAATGGGTCGTTGAAGCGCTGTGTACCGTTGGGAAATTCAACCACCAGTGTTGACAGATAATGAGGTTGAGCGGCATTCATCAGGCGTGCGCTCTCCAGTGCATGACGCTCGCTGAGCTCGGGGCCGCCGAGTCCATTGAGTACCATCACAGAGCTCTTGATGCCTGCTGCATGCATTTTCTGCAGTGCGTCGAGTGAGCTATCAAAGCTTTCACCTTTGCTGATCAGTGTCAGCAGTTCGTTGTCACCGGTTTCACAACCAACGTACAAAAGGCTGAGACCTTTTTCGCGCAATTCGCGCAATTCATCAACGGATTTATTGCGCAGATTACGCGGCAGGCAGTAGGCACTGACGCGCGGTTTGTGGGGCAACCAGCGGTTGAGCAGATCGAGTATTTCATGCAAGCGACGCACAGACAGCGTCATTGCATCCCCGTCGGCTAAAAACACCCGATACACCGGATAACCGGCCTCGACAATCTGCTTCAGCTGAGCCTCTATTGCAGAAAGATCCTGGGGTTGAAAGCGCTTTTGAGGTTGCGTGTACATATCGCAAAACGTGCATTTGTTCCACGAACAGCCGTTGGTGACCTGCAAGATCAGCGATTTCCACTCACTGGGAGGGCGAAAAATCGGTTCTATATATGAGATTGGGTACATGGGCCGGGAAAATAGCAGTCGCTGTAGACAGAGCGTAGAATACGCCGTTTTGGCGTGTTGGTTGTCTTTTTATGGAAATGTTTATTGCCGTAGCGCTGGTAACGGTTGGCGCTTATGTGCAAACCGCCACCGGTTTTGGTCTGGCGGTTATTGCGGCGCCTGTATTGTTTTTTGTAAACCCTGCTCTGGTTCCTGCACCGGTCACTGTGTGTGCGCTGGTGTTATCGTTGATCAATGCATGGGTATTTCGTGAGGGTGTTTCACTCAATGGGCTGAAAGCGGCGGTGATAGGTCGTATCCCGGGTTCAATTGCAGGCGCAGCGCTGTTGTTGTGGATGGATAAAAACATGCTCGCGCTGTGGATCGGTATCTCCGTACTCTTTGCAGTGGGTGTGTCTCTGACCTCTTTGCGCTGGCAGCCAACCAATAAGCGCATGATGGCCGCCGGATTTTTATCAGGTTTTATGGGGACCAGCACATCGATTGGCGGCCCACCGATGGCGCTGTTGTGGCAGCATCAGGATTTGGCACTTATTCGCGCCAATCTGGCTGCATTTTTTGTGGTCAGCTGTCTCATCTCCCTGATAGTGCTGGCCCCTATCGGTTATTTTGGGGTCACCCAGATGCTGTTGTCACTGCCATTACTGCCGGCGACCTATGCCGGTTATTGGCTGGCCAGAAAGACCATGCATCGGATTTCAGCGCGTGCAATACGCATGGGGTCTCTCACTTTGTGTGCAGGTTCCGGTCTTTATGCGGTGATATCGGCTCTGCTCAATTGATGATGCGTGCGGGGCTGCCTGTTGTTAGGCACCGTATTGGGTTACACTCCGTCGACTATCAGCAATAAAAATTATCGCCTGATCGTGCTGCAACACAACAACCAAGCATGGTGGTGTAACAGTTCAACACAGCAAGGTGTGGTCGCTGATTCTGTTGCCTGGCAAGGAGATACAATCGATGAGTAACAACGCTGTCAAAGTGGAGTGTGAACAGCTTGCCTGGCCACACAACACAGATATGGACGCTTTCAAACGTGTATGGATGCTGGAAGGTGAGCCATTGTGGGAACGCGTGTTTGCTGTTCATCACGAGCGCATGCAGATAAAAAACGCTAAAACAGCGCTGAAAAATCTTCAGAAGATATTCACGTGCACATTTCGTCTGGCAAACAGCCAGGGTTTTCATTCCATGAGTTTGCGTGATCTGAGTCGCGAAACAGAGATCAGCATGGGTGGGCTGTACGCCTATATTGGCAGCAAAAATGATTTGGCATCGGCGATTGCGGCTGTGGTACGTCAAACCATCGATGATGTTCTGTCAGACCTGGCACGTCACAATCTGAATCCGAATGAGCGCCTGAAAGCGCTGATTTATGCAGATATTTATATGAACGATATTCTGCATCAGTGGTACTACTTTTGTTTTCTCGAAGCTAAAGGTCTGGATAAAGCGCAGCGCGATGAGGCAATTCAGATGGAGTTTCGCTTCGATCAGCGCTTACAGGATATTTTCTCAGAAGGAATTAAAACCGGCGCCTTCCGGTACGACGGAGACTTGGCGTTACTCGCGGCAAGTACAACTGCTATGTTGCAGCAGTGGTATCTCAAACGTTGGAAATTTCAACACCTGCACACTGGCATAGGACAATATGCCGAGTTCATTTTGAAGACCTTGTTAAACAGCCTGGATTGCAAACGATAAACTGCGTTTCTGCTCAGGCCACAATCTCTCGCAGACTGGTTTTTCAGTCGGCGTTTTCAGGTCTGATGCCACGTTTGTCTTTATAAAATTGTCGGATAGCGCTGATGTCCTGTTCAACGTTTCCGGTAGGGTAAAAAAAATCTGCTAGCCCGGCTTCTTTTCTGGCAACGTCAAGATATCCCATAAGGATAGGTACACCGGCATTGTTGGCGATGTGGTAAAAGCCGGTTTTCCATTCCTTGACCTTACTGCGAGTGCCTTCCGGCGGCACCAAAACCACCATGTGTGGATTGTCTTGATACTGCTGAACCACTTGCTCTACGACACCGTGGTGTTGGCTGCGATCAATCGCAATGCCGCCTAGCCAGCGCATGATGCCGCCAAACGGAAACATAAACAGCGAGCTTTTGCCCATCCAGTGAAGTTTTAGTTCAAGTTTGAGCACGACCATCAGCATCAAAGGAAAATCCCAGTTGCTGGTGTGTGGCGCCCCTATCAGCACAAATCGCTGATTATCCGTGTGTTTTCCGATTGTCCTCCAGCCTCCGAGGCGCAATAGGACCGAGGAAATCATTCTCAGCAGTGGTGTCAGCACAGGTGTGTTAAAGACAGTTCTGTGCATTATTTTTATTGTGCTTTTTTTGCTCTCAGACATTTACCAATCCTGTACAAACATGTTGATGGGTTCTTCCTGTAACTGCCTTACCGGGCCGTCGATAGTGCCCATATAGAGGTAGCCAATGATGCTTTCTGACTCGTTGACTCCCAGGCCCTGACGCACAATCGGGTGTTCAGCCATCGGGCCCGTTCTCCAGATAGCGCCGACATTCAACGCGTGTGCTGCTGTCAGCATATTCTGCAGCGCGCCTGCGGTGGATAAATGTTGTTCGGTTACCGGTATCTTGGGGTGCTGTCGGGGGCAGGCGATACCAACCAGTACTAACGGGGCGCGCAGGGCTTTACTTCTGATGCTGTCAAGTTCACTTGCACTGATGTCCGGTGTATCGGCGAGACTGGCATCGGCAAACAGATTGGCCAGCTTTTCAAGGGATTTATCCCGAATCAGTAAAAATCGCCATGGTCTGAGCAGGCCATGATCTGCGGTGCGCAAACCCGCTTTTATAATCTGCTCCAGAGTCAGCGGATCAGGACCCGGTGCGCGCACTCTTGAAACCGATACGCGCGTATGCAGCGCAGTTATTGCGTCCATGTTGTATTTCCTGGGTGTCGATTTAGCAGGTAATCAGCATAAATCAAATATTGGTTTAATAGAATCGCCCGTGTAAGCTGAGTTCCCCTGTTGTATGGTCAGTGGTACTATTTCCCACGCCCATTTTCCGGATGTGACCTGTTATCGAGGATTTGATGAGTTCAATAGCCAATGTCATTGCGATCAGTCGCGAACGGCCCGTCTATCCACAAGCACTTTCGCGTTGGTTTGCCAAAACTGCAGGCCGTCCGTTACGGCTGGTGCTGAGTTTTTATTCGCCGGATGGCAACGAAGTGGCGATGCCGCTGGCCAGCATTTCCGCCTATCTGAAACGTGATTTCCCGTGGGTAGAGCTGCATTTATGTCCTGTCCTGATTCTGCGTGACGAACAAGCATTTCAACCGGAGAATTTCGCTAAATCTGTGGCGGCGCTGCAGCCTGATCTGATCGCATTTTCGGTGATGAGTCCGCATTGGTTCCCTATGGAGCCATACTTCGAAGAAATCAAAAAATTACTGCCGGATGCCGCGATTTGTATTGGTGGTTATCAGGCTATGTTGTCGCAGCAGCAGACCATCGCCAACCGCAACATCGATTTTATCTGTACCGGTGATGGCGAGTATGCCATGGGTAATCTGGTGCAGTTTATGCGTGGCAGCAAAGATGGCCCGGTTGATGGCATGTGGGAACGCATGACAGATGACACAGTCTTTGAAACCGAGCCACATCAGATCGGCGATCTTGCGGCATTGCCCTTCCCGGATTACGACATTTTTGAAAAGGCTGATGGTTTTAACAGCGTCAACACGTCAATTTTTGGTCCCAAGGAAAAGCTGGTATTGCCAGTGATGACCGGACGAGGTTGCCCATACCGTTGCACCTACTGCTGCAACACGCCTTTGCTCGATGGCTGGAAGAACAAAAAGGAGTTTCTCAGAAAGTATGAACCTCAGGCCATGGTGGACGAACTCATTCGCCTGCGTGATAAATATGGTGTGGGTTACTTTGAATTCTGGGATGAGCTGTTCCTGTCAAATCTGAAGTTCGTGAACGCGTTTTTTGAGCTTTATAAAGACCAGGTTGGTTTGCCATTCTCAATCAACTCACGTGTTGAGGTCATGAACGAGAAATTCTGCGAGAAAGCCGCAGCGGCAGGTTGTCACACTATCTGGTTTGGTATTGAGAGTGGTGATGAAACATATCGCAGCAAGATGTTGGGGCGAAAAATGACCAACGAACAGGTCATCGCCGCTGCCGAAAACTGCAAAAAAGCCGGTATCAACCGGCTGACATTCAATATTGTAGGAATGCCGCTGGAAACTGCAGAAAATATGCATCAGACGCTGGAGCTCAATCGCATCATTGCTCCGGAGTTTTTCTTCTTTTTCAACTACATTCCTTTGCGCGGAACACCCCTGTACGAGGTTGCGGAGCGCGAAGGTTTGCTGATGCATGACAAAAAATCTTTGCACTATCTGTCTGGCGCGCTGAACCGCAGATTTTTCCTGAATCTCAAAGAAAACCCTGAACTGTTGTCGCAGGATGAGTTTGAGTCCATTTGTTTTGAGATGCTGGATTTCCAGGAAAAAAACAACCGCTTGAGTTTTGCGGATGGAGAAGATGCACCACGTATCATCAAGATGGATGAACCTGTGGTGTTAGCCCCGGTTGATACTGTTGCGCTTGAACAATTGGCCAGCAAACCAGAACGGTCATTGATGGGCAGCCTCAGGGGATTGTTCCGCAGCCCCTGAGGCTCATGTATCAAAATACTCAGGCAGCGGGTTGATCAGTGTAATGAGCCCGCTCATGTTTGAGCACCCGTCTGAAGGTCATCCACGACAACAACGCCATCAGCAGGTTGCCGGTAAAGGCGCCGATAAAGAAACCCTGCAGGCCGGCGATTTCACTGCCTATCCATGCCAGGGGCACAATAAACAGGAAAAAGCGCGCGATACTCAGATACAACGCAATCATGGGTTTGTGCATGGCATTGAGCGCGGAGTTACACAGAATAATGACGCCTTGCAGGCCATAACCTAGTGGCATAATCCATAAGTACAGCTTGATTATTTCAGCAACCGAGTCGTCGCGAGTAAACACTGACGCAATCAGACCGGCGCTTAATGCCAGCAATGCATAAATCAGCAGTTGCCAGCCCAACACAAACCGCATGGAGATACGACAGGCTTCCTCGATGCGATCAATGCGTGCAGCTCCCAGGTTCTGACTGACAAACGGCGGCAGGGTGCTGGATAGTGCCAGAATAACCAGACAAGCAATCGACTCCAGTCGTGTTCCAACACCAAAGGCGGCGACAGCAGTTTCTCCGTAACTGGCAACGATAGCCGTCATTACGCCAGCGGCGATGGGTGTCAGCATATTGGAGCCGGAGGCCGGAATACCTATTTTTAACATCTCAATCGCAGAGCTTTTGAAGACCGGCCCCGAAGGCAGTCCTTTGTAAATCAACTCATGTCGGATGGCCAGGTAGTAAAACAGGAATGCCACACCCGCGATCCAGGAAATCATAGTCGCCCAGGCGGCTCCGGCAATACCCATCGCCGGAACCGGGCCCAGACCAAATACCATTAAAGGTGTCAGTACAGCATTGATCAGGCCCGAACCCGCCATCAAGATACTGGGCGTGCGGGTATCACCATTGGCACGCAACACCGAATTGGCGCAAATGATGGCAACCAGCAATACACTGGTGGGCATCCAGATATCCATGTATTCACGAATGACCGGCAACAGCGATGCAGATGCGCCCAGCGCCAGAAATATCTGATCCATAAATACATAGCCAGCGGTTGCCAGAAAACCCGACAGTAAAATCGCGACATAGTTGGTCACAGTAGAAGCTTGTTTTGCCTTTTCAGCTTCACCCCGGCCAATGTATTTGGCGACAACCGCTGAGGTGCCGATACTCAGGCCTATGGCAAGGCTCATGATGGTGAAGGTGACCGGAAAGGTAAAACTGATCGCGGACAGGGCTTCGGTGCCCAGCAGGCTGACAAAAAAAGTATCAACAAGGCTGAAACTGAACATCATGACCATACCCACAATCATGGGGATAGTCATGTTGATCAGAATGGGTGTGATAGGGCCGTCAGTGAGTTTCTGGCGAGCACTGGCTTTTTTGTTTTTGTTGTTTTCAAGCGCTGCGTTTGCTGCCATATCAGGCCGTTATTATCTGTTTTAGCAGGGTGATCAGGCCTGGGTTTTTAAGGTCTGCCGGATCTGTAGCAGATGTTTAAAGCACTTGGGGTTGCCAAACAACATTTCCTTGCTGCCCTGCGTTTGCGGATTACCCTGAGGGTCGCTGAGCAGCGCACCGGATTCCAGCAGGATCAGCTGTGCAGCCGCCAGCGATGTGTGGTGCTGCTCACGACACCAACCCGCATCAAGACGTCCTGCCGCAACGTAGACCATATCCAGCGCAGGGCAGCCACTCATGCGTAAATGCACCGGCAGCGCCAGCAACTGCGCTTGTAGTTGCGGTAAAAAATCATCCTCAAGAGACTGTTCGGGATCCAGTGACACGTAGGCGTTTTCAAGATTCTTCATTTTGCCGATGCGCACACGACTGTCATTTAACTGCGCCCCATCACCGCGGCTGGCACTGAACTCCTGATTGTTGACCGGGTTCAGCACTACACCGTGGGTGATACCTCTTGGGGTCTTTAATGCCAGGGAAATACAAAACGAACCATACCCTTTAAAGAAATTGCGGTTGCTGACCAGCGGATCGATCAGCCAGACGTGGTCTTTGTCTGCGCCTTCGGTATATCCACTCAGTCGCGAGTCGATGCTGTAGTCAGGGTAGGCTTTTTGCAGATGGTAGAGCAGGGTGCGCTCGGCATCCAGATCCATGCTGGTCACCAACGTGCCGTTTTTATCTTCGATTACATTAACCCGGTCGAGGCGGTCACTGACATGGATGATTTGTTCTGCGGCGCCGCGCGCCGCCCGAAGAGCAATATTGATAACAGGATGCATGGTGTCCGCTGTTTGTGATCTGGTGGCTGTTAATGCTGCTAGGCTTGTTTTCGAAAACGGCGCGATGATAGCAAAATGCTGGCGGTCAGTCGTTAACTAGTTGTTATAATCCCCGGCCACCCAAACCACCTTCCCGGCAAACGCTACCGGACAGTCTCTGGAGTTTGATTTTGAACAGTTCCCCGGTGTCAGACGCGCATCCTGATGCGTTACCCGATTTTGGCAACATCGCTGTTGTTCTGGTGCAGACTTCGCACCCCGGCAATATCGGTGCTGCCGCCAGAGCTTTAAAGAACATGGGTTTGTCAGATCTTAGGCTGGTTGCACCAAGAACGCAGTTTCCCAGTGATGATGCCACCTGGCGTGCGGCCTCAGCGACTGACATATTGCATCACACCAAGGTGTTTGGCTCCCTGGAAGACGCCGTGGCAGATTGCGGGTTGATTATAGGCACCAGTGCTCGCTCGCGTCGCATGCCGTGGCCGGTGCTGACTCCCCGTCAATGTGCCAATCATGTGGTGGAGGATGCCGGCAAAAACAAGGTTGCGTTGGTGTTTGGTCGCGAAGACACGGGCCTTACCAACGAAGAGTTGCAGTTGTGCCACTATCATGTGCAAATCCCGGCCAACGCCGAATACAGTTCATTAAATCTGGCCGCTGCAGTGATGGTGATCTGTTACGAAATTCGTATTGCCATGCTGGAGCGGCTGGCAATTAACGGCAGTGACCGCGCGCAGAGCGATCAGCGCTTTGTCCTCGACAGTGTTTACAACCCTGACTATGAACAGGAATTCTGGGATGTGCCCAAAGCCGACGCCCAGCAAATGGAGCTGTTTTACGAGCACCTGGAAAAAACGCTGACCGACCTGACCTTTCACAATCAGGATAACCCGCGTCTGCTGATGCAACGCATGCGGCGGCTGTTTATGCGAATACGCCCCGATACCATGGAGATCAATATCCTGCGCGGTGTGCTGAGCTATGTGGATCACCACGTCAAAATTGCCAACAAAAAGGATTAGAAAAAACGTATGACATTGATGTTTGATCAGATAGCTGAAGAAATTGCTGCACGCCCCGATCAAGTTGCCGCGACCGTTGCCATGCTCGATGACGGCGCTACCGTGCCCTTCATCGCCCGTTATCGTAAAGAGGTCACCGGAGGGCTGGACGATATTCAACTTCGTAAACTTCAGGAACGCTTGCTGTACCTGCGTGAACTGGATGACAGACGCGATGCCATCATCAAGAGTATTGCCGAACAGCAAAAGTTAACACCGGAATTGGAAGCACAATTGCGCGCTGCCTCCACAAAAACAACACTTGAAGACCTCTACTTGCCCTATAAACCCAAACGCCGCACCCGCGCCCAGATTGCCCGCGAAGCGGGTCTGCAACCACTTGCTGATGCTTTGTTCGCGAATCCTGCGCTTGATCCGGAGCAGGAGGCTGTTGCTTTTGTTAATAGTGAGTTGGGCGTTGCGGATGTCAAAGCAGCATTGGAAGGCGCGCGATATATTCTCATAGAACAGTTTGGTGAAGATGCAACTTTGCTGGGGCGATTGCGTGATTATTTCTGGAACAGTGCACACCTGATGTCGGAACTGATTGCCGGCAAAGAACAGGAAGGTGCCAAGTATCGCGATTATTTCGAGTTCTCCGAAGCGGTTACCAAAATTCCGTCGCATCGCACAATGGCACTGTTCCGTGCGCGTAATGAAGGCATTCTGAATTTAAAAATCGATATTCCAGTCAATCCCGATGCAGCGCCTGTCAAACATCCCTGTGAAGCGATGATTGCCAACCATTGGTTGATCAGGGAGCAGGGACGTGCGGCTGACAGCTGGCTGCAGGACGTGGTGCGCTGGACGTGGCGGGTCAAGGTGCATAGCCACCTGCAGACCGACTTTCTGACCGAGCTGCGCGATCAGGCTGAAACTGACGCGATCGAGGTGTTTGCCCGCAATATCAAGGATCTCCTGCTGGCTGCTCCCGCGGGTAAAAAAGTCACCATCGGTCTGGATCCGGGACTGCGAACAGGAGTCAAGGTAGCCGTGGTCGACGAGACCGGCAAGGTGCTGGATCACCACGCTATTTTTCCGAATGCCCCGCAAAACAAAATAGAAGAAGCGGCACTGGTGCTGAAAAAACTTTGTGAGAAATACAATGCACAGTTGATCAGTATTGGAAATGGCACGGCATCGCGTGAAACCGACAGTTTTGTCGGACAATTCTGCAAAGCCTTCCCGCAGTTCAAGGTAAAAAAAGTGATTGTGAATGAATCCGGTGCTTCTGTTTATTCAGCCTCGGAGTTTGCATCACAGGAATTGCCGGATCTGGATGTGACTATTCGAGGCGCGGTTTCCATTGCGCGGCGTTTGCAGGACCCTCTGGCTGAATTGGTAAAAATCGAACCCAAGTCAATCGGCGTGGGGCAGTACCAGCATGATGTCAGTCAAGTCAAACTGTCACGCTCGCTGGACGCTGTGGTCGAGGATTGTGTCAACGCAGTGGGCGTGGATATCAATACTGCATCTGCACCCTTGTTAAAACGCGTCTCGGGTTTAACACAGACGCTGGTGAATAATATTCTGGAATTTCGTGACAAAAATGGTCAGTTCCGCACCCGTGAACAGCTGAAAAAAGTGCCGCGTTTTGGCGACAAAACCTTTGAACTGGCTGCCGGTTTTTTACGCGTGCAGGAAAGCGAGAACCCGCTGGATGCATCAGCGGTACATCCGGAATCTTATGCCTTGGTGGAAGAAATTGCCCAACGTCACGGACGTAACGTCAAATCACTGATCGGTGATGGAGCATTTGTGCGCAGTCTGAAAGCCAAAGATTACATCAGTGAAAAATATGGTCTGCCAACCGTGCAGGATATTCTGCGTGAGCTTGAAAAACCCGGGCGCGACCCGCGTGGTGAATTTGTCACCGCGGAGTTAAAAGAAGGTGTGGAAGAGCTGAAGGATCTGGTGCCCGGAATGACGCTGGAAGGCACAGTCACCAACGTGACCAATTTTGGCGCATTTGTGGATATTGGTGTGCATCAGGACGGTTTGGTGCACATCTCTGCCTTGTCGGAGAAATTTGTCAAAGATCCGCATGAGGTGGTGAAGGCTGGGCAAATTGTCAAAGTCAAAGTGTTGGAGGTAGATCGCGAGCGCAAGCGTATTGCGTTGACCATGCGCTTGTCTGATCCATTACCAGGCGAGGGCGCCCCCAAGGCTGATCGTCCGGCGCCGACCACGGCGGAATCAAGCAAGCGTAAAAAGGATTTTGATGCGGCGGCGCAGAACAAGCGGTCGGCGGGGACAATGGCTTCGTTGTTTGAGCAGGCGCTTAAGAATAAAAAGTAGTTTGATTGAGTTGAGCTTAATGATACTGAGCTAGATGAATGGGTTCAGCGCGATCAGACGATTGGCCGCACCGGGCGCCGGGGTGAGACGCGGACCGGTCGCATCCTCTGTGCAAGCGACCGGTGCTGCGCAACTCAACTTCGCGGCCTTGCCGCTCAGGATTCGGACATTGCTCGCACTTTTCCGGTCGCTTGCACAGAGGATAAGCGCGACCTGATCGGTCCGCATCTCACCCCGGCACCCGGTGCTCTCTATTCAGACTGTATCGCTTGGATTAATAAGTCGTATTTGGCTGCCAGTGCCAGTGCCAGTGCCAGTGCCAGACGCGACCCATGCAAGAGCACCGACGGGGTTGTAACAGGTCAGACCAATCAGGCCACGTTTATCCATGCACTGTTCACCGGAAAAAACGCGAGCACTGTTCGACTTCGCAAGGCGCGCAGCGCCTGAGGAGGAGTTGCGCAGCGTCCGGTGAGCGGTGAATGGATGTGGCCGGTCTGACCTGTTACAACCCCGCCGGTGCGGGTTAATGTGACAGCACGTGCACGTGTGTACATCACCACATCACCCATCAAAAACGATATCGCAACCCCACATCCATACTGCGCTCCGGGCCAATATAAATACCCTGACGCAAGCTGGCGATGTAGTGCTTGTCAGCAAGGTTTTTTACGTTGGCATTCACAGTCAGCTGATCATTGACGGCGTACACCACAAAAATGTCTGTCAGCGTATAAGACGGCACCTGACCGGTAAAAAATCCTGTGATGCTTTCGGTCAGCGGCGTGACGTTTAATACATCGGTGTACTGATCACTGGAGTAGTGCATGCTGATGCCTGTGCGCAGATTGCCTCGCTCGTACTCCAGCGTCAGATTGGCCGTCAGCTCTGGCGTATAAGGTATGCGGTTGCCATCAGGCGTTGCTATCGCGCCGGCGCGTGTCACACGGTCTCCACGGAACTCAGCGTCAGAGACATACGTCGCATTGGCGTTCAGATTAAAACCTGCGCCCAGATCAACACCTGTACCGAACTCCAATCCCTGATGCAATGTTTGGCCTCCATTGGTCACCTGAAATTGAGAGTTGCTGTTGGCCGGAATAATCTGGTTGTCAAAGTTCATCCGGAACCAGGCAAATTCATAAGTCATGTGCTGGTTAGCGCCGCGTATACCAAGCTCCATGTTCAGCGACCGCTCGGCGTCCAGCTGCTGATCCTGCAGACCATTCAGTGCATCACCGTTTAATGACGGCGAGAATGCTTTGTATACGCTTCCAAACAGTTGTGCCTGGGGATTGATCTGCCAGCTCATGCCGATACCGGGCATCACTTCACTGTTAGTGGTGCCGGCGGAATTACCTTGTGCGTCATGGCGTCGGCGGTCCAACCGGTATTGCTCGTACTGTTCAACGCGCAAACCTGCGGTTAAGGCCAGTGTTTCGGTGAGCAGGAATCGGTTCTGAGCGTACAGTGCATAACTTTCTGCACTGTCCAGGGCGTCTCTGCCCAGTGGCCCGGAGCGCGGCAATGCCCGGGTCGCCTGCACCGTTTTATCATCCATTTCCTCATCCATGTAGCGCAGGCCGATCTCTGTTTCACTGGTCAGCGCAAACAATTGATGCTCGACATGCAGGCGGGTGTCTATGCCAAATCGCTTAAAAGCCCGGTTGTTGCCGTTGAGTGTATCGTTGTAGACCCAGCGGCTGGCGGCTGCTGACGCAGCGTTATTGGTGTTAAATCGCCAGTAGTCACGGAACATATCACTGCCAAACACCAAGGTATTCAATCGCGCGGTGGCACTGATATCCCACTCATGGTTCAGGTCAAGAGAACGGCGTTCGGTCAGGTAATAATCATCGGGTGCCGGATTATTGCTGGCCTCGTCAAGGTACTCCTGCAGAAAGTGACCACGGTAAGAAATATTGGCATCGCTGGCATAGTCCGAGTACTTGATACTGACACGCTGATTGTTGCCAATCGCCATGCCGGCCTTGATCATGATATCGGTCGTGTCGTAACCCTTATTGAGAAAGCCATCACTGCTGACCTGACTGGCGATGATGCCAAAGCTGGCATCGCCGGAGTCTGAGCTGGCGCCCGCTTCCACAGTGGCTTCGCGGGTATCCCATGTGCCGGTACGCAAGGTAACTTCCACAGCGTCACGCGGCTGTTTGGTGACATAGTTGATAACGCCGCCAATGGTGCTGGGGCCATAGCGCAGGGACGCCGCGCCTTTGAGCACTTCAATGCCTTCCATGCGCTGAATACGGGGGTTGTAGTAACGACCGTTGCCAACAAACAGACCCGGAGCCACCGGAACGCCATCCTCAAGAATCAGTGTTTTGTAGTCGCCTGAGCTAAGGCCGCGCATACCAATGTTGGCAACAATAGCGCTCTCTTCCTCAGGTTTGATGGTGATGCCGGGCACATTGCGCAGCGCTTCTTCTGTTGAGCGTGGCTGCCGCAGAATCAGTTCTTCCAACTGAACCAGCGACACTGCGCCGGGCTGGCGGGAGACATCTGCGGGATTATTGCCAACAACCAGGATCGTAGGCAGTCGTAAACCTTCTGTCTCTTCCTGTGCCATCAGCGCGCCGGAATACGGCAGCATGACTGAGGCGCCCAGCAGGGCCATGGCGTTGGCCAGTGCACGACGTTTGCTGATGCCTGAGAAGACAGATGATAGGGTGTGTTGCATGGTTTGCGCTCCCGATACTACCCAAAGGATCGTCAGACAGGAGAGCGGCTCTGAACTGGCATATGCACCCCTGAACGTGGCGCATAATACAAACGAGAACCATTATCGTCAAGCAATGATTCTCGTTTGACGTATCGATTGTTACTTGACGGGTGGCAGTCGGGCCCCCTGTGAGCGTGCAGCTGCTTTCATGCCAGGACGCTGCTTGAGCGGTTTGACGGGTGGGCGGGTTGGCCCGCGTCCTGGCCTGTCTGGCGGTACCAGATGTTGGGGCCCGGTTCCGATCATGTCCTCACGTCCCATCTGTTTCAGCGCGACACGCAGCATCGGCCAGTTTTTAGGATCGTGATAACGCAGGAAGGCCTTTTGAATGCGCCGCTGCTCGATGTCTTTGCACGATTCAACGGATTCGCTTTTATACGTTACTTTTTTCAGCGGATTCTTTCCGGAATAGTACATAGCGGTCGCCAGTGCCATCGGTGACGGGTAAAAAGTCTGTACCTGATCAGGCCGGAATTTGTTCTTTTTTAACCACATGCCAAGGTTGAGCATGTCTTCATTATCCGACCCCGGGTGAGCGGCGATGAAGTAAGGAATCAAATACTGCTTTTTCCCGGCCTTCGCTGAAAAGTGGTCAAACATTTTTTTGAATTCATCGTACGAACTGATGCTGGGTTTCATCATTTTGGACAGCGTGTTTTCTTCGCTGTGTTCCGGGGCGATTTTTAAATAACCGCCCACGTGATGTGTCACCAGTTCTTCCACATACTCCGGGTCGCGCAATGCCAGGTCGTAACGCAGGCCTGACGCAATCGCCACGGTTTTAACGCCGGGTATGGCGCGCGCTTTGCGGTATAACTGTGTTGTCGGGCTGTGATCAGTGTTCAGGTGCTGACAGATGGTTGGGAATACACACGACAGACGTTTGCAACTTTTTTGTATTTCGTGTGATTTGCAATTGAGTTTATACATATTGGCGGTGGGGCCGCCGAGATCCGAAATGGTGCCGGTAAAGCCCGGGACCATATCACGGATTTTTTCGATTTCCTTGAGAATGGATTCTTCTGAACGGCTCTGGATAATGCGACCTTCATGCTCGGTTATCGAACAGAACGTGCAGCCGCCAAAACAGCCGCGCATGATGTTGACCGAGGTCTTGATCATGTCATACGCCGGTATGCGAGCGGTCCCGTACGAGGGGTGAGGCGTGCGCGCATAGGGCAGATCAAACACGCCATCCAGTTCATCGGTTTCCAACGGAATCGGTGGCGTGTTCACCCACACTTCCAAGGTGCCGTGTTTTTGTACCAGCACTTTGGCGTTGTAAGGATTGGCTTCCTGATGCAAGACGCGTGAGGCGTGCGCATACAGTGCCGGGTCTTTCTTCACCTTTTGATAAGAAGGCAGACGGATGTAGGTTTTATCCGGGTCGCTGTCAAATTTACGGTGCAGCGGCAATGGAATAATGCGAATGGGTGCGACGTCGGGATCTGCAAATTTAGCCTCTGAGGACTCGCGATGTTTGCGGGCGTCGGGTTCGCTGATTTGGTCATGGGGCGCATCGTAGGGATTGGCTATCTGGTCGATGCGGCCCGGCCAATCAATGCGCGTGGAGTCAATTTCAGTCCAGCCGGCAGGTATGGAGCGGCGCACAATCGCAGTTCCGCGCAGATCGGTCAGCTGGTCAATGGATTTGCCAGCAGCGACTTTGTGCGCCAGTTCAACCAGCGCGCGTTCAGCATTGCCGAACAACAGGATGTCTGCGTTTGAATCAATCAATACAGACTGTCTGACCTGATCGCTCCAGTAATCATATTGGGCAATACGTCGCAGGCTGGCTTCAATACCGCCAATCACAATGGGGGTATTGTAATAAGCTTCACGGCAGCGCTGGCTGTAGACAATCACCGAGCGGTCCGGACGTTTTCCGGCTTCGGCATTGGGTGTGTAGGCGTCATCGGTGCGGATGCGCAGGTCTGCGGTATAGCGGTTGATCAACGAGTCCATGTTGCCGCCGGTCACGCCGAAAAACAGGTTAGGTTCTCCCAGTGCCTTAAAAGGTTCTGCACTATCCCAGGCCGGCTGCGCAATGATGCCGACGCGAAAGCCCTGGGCTTCCAGCAGGCGGCCCACCACCGCCATGCCAAAACTGGGGTGGTCAACATAGGCATCCGCCGTGACGATAATAATGTCGCAGCTGTCCCAGCCCAGTTCATCCATCTCCGCCCGCGACATCGGCAGAAAGGGAGCCGTGCCAAAACACTCGGCCCAGTAGCGCTGGTAGGAGAACAGGTGGCGGGGTTTGTCGTTGGCAACCACCTGTTTGGCCTTGAGTTCAGCGCCTTTGTCTCTGGGGTTTGCTATGTCGGATTTCATAATGTGCTGAACCTCGCGGCAGATGGATAGCGGCCGATGAATAACGCGGGCCATTCTAGCTTACTAAGGCATTGTTACAAATATACTTTTGGAGAGTGCCGTACAAACAGTGTGTCGTGGCGATCACGCGCAGTGATAAGGCGCATTTGTCACATGGATTTACGGCAAATTTAACGCGTTCCGTATGAAGACGTTTGCATTAGCGCAAGCCTTTGGCTATCGTTGCGGCGCTTTTCTGTAGACGTACCGTGTGTCTTTTTTCTGCCTGCTGCTGGCCGATTCGCACGGAGTAGTTACTGTTTTGCAAGACAAATCAGCAGCATGTAACCGAAGTTTTTTGGCATTTTACATAAAAAAATAAAGAGAGGTTTACCATGTCCACTCGGATTGGGAGTATCAAAAGGACCCGCTTGTTTATCGGGGTCATGACAGCAATCACCTGTCTGCCAGTGTTTGCCCAGAACACGGCGCAGAATGCGGCGCCAGGCGATATCGAAGAAGTAGTTGTAACCGGATCCTACATCAGGGGCAGCGCACTGGATGCCCCGTCACCGGTGACAACGGTAGACAGAACCAGTATCGAGGCGCAGGGCGCTGCGCAGGTCTGGGATGTCATCAAGAATCTGGAGATCAACTCAGGTTCATTCACCAATGAGGGAGCAGGCGAGGGAGATGCTCTTTCAGGAACCGCAAACGTCAATTTAAGAAATCTCGGTGAAAACTCAACACTGACGCTGGTTAACGGTAAACGTCAGGTTTCGGCCGCGACAACAACACGCAGCGGTGGCGAATTTGTGGACATCAACACCATTCCGCTGGTGATGGTGGAGCGCGTCGAAGTATTGACCGATGGCGGATCTGCGCTCTACGGTTCTGACGCTGTCGCTGGTGTGGTCAACGTGATCATGCGCACCGATTTTGAAGGTCTGGAGATTTATGGTGATGTCCAGGCGCTTGAATCAGCGACCAGTAAGCAGGACCAGACGGTCAGCGCCATCTGGGGCTGGGGCAGTGACAGCGGCGACACGAATTTTGTATTGTCCGCTGAAGCGTTCCGTCGTGACGGTGTGCCCGTTGAATTTGGCCGTTTTTACGATGAAAACGTTGAGTACTCAGGACAGGTCGGTTCCGTCACCGGCACCATATCAAACACCATGGCCAACCCGGCATTTGGATCGCGGATCAATCCCGCTTATCTCAACAACAGCACTACGGCCCGCAACGTCGCTGAGGGCGGCAACGCCACACAAGTGTTGACGGATCCTTTGTGTTCAACACTGACGTCTGCGGACGGCACGCCGTTTTTCACCGGTACGCGCACTGACCAACGTGGTTCCAATGGCGGTGTGTGCCGCGAGCGCACTGACGAGTGGAACTTTATGCAGGTGGGTACTGAGCGCAACAGCTTTGCCGGTGCCTTTAACCATGTGTTTAGCGAAAAAGCCGAGTTCTACTCTTTCTTCCAGTATTCGGACACCAGCATTGAACGTGCTGACTCAGGTGCGAATGTGTCACGTGGCCCTACCGTGTTTCTGGCGGCGCCAGGCTCACACGCGGGCAACCCGGCCTGGGGTGGTTATGCCATCGGCCAGACGGCAGAACTTGGCTATTATGCTGCCAAGGCTGGCCTGACCCGCCCGACCAGTATCCCCAATTCGCCAAACACGCTCGCAAACGGCGGGCTTAACGTGCCGTTTTATAATGCGATCAACGCAGGCAACTTCCCGCGTACCGGTGGCAACGATAACGTCACTGATACAGAAACACTGGGCGTTCAGGCCGGTGTAAAAGGTGAGTTTTACGCTGCCGGTGACAGACGCTTCAACTACGATGTCAGTTACTCGTGGAGCGGCACCAGCTTTGAGCAGGAATACCGCACTTTCCAGCGTGATCGCGCTGAACTGGCGGTCAACGGTCTGGGTGGTCCAAACTGCACACCCAATGGTATCCGCGACTTTAACTTCCGTGATGAGCGTGGTCCGCTGGGCGGCGCCTTGCCAACCATATGGAATGCCAGTAACGCTGCGTATTACAACGGCTACACGCAGACATTCTTCCCGGGATTCGTGTTCACCACCCGCGAAAGCATCTCTCTGGGCTTGACCAGTAATAACCAGGGCAAAGACGGTTGCATGTTCTACAACCCGTTCCTGACTGCGATGACCAATCCTGCGCTGGCCAATGATCCGGCGTTGATGGAGTGGATGAACCCGATCGTCAAACGCTCCGACAGACGCAACAAACTGGCGGTACTGGATGCCGTGGTGTCTGGTGAATTGGCAGAAATGCGCGGTGGTATGGCGCAGTTTGCTTTTGGTGGTCAATACCGTGAGCAGAACAACAAGTCAATTGCACCCATACTAAACGAGCCAGGTATCCCTAATGCCATTCTGAGTTATGGCCGTAATGGTGCGCCGAACACAACGCATTACGTCAGCAATAACTTTGAATGTTCCCAGTGTGCGTTCAACTATGACAATACACGCGACGTGAAGTCAGTGTTTGCCGAACTGTCACTGCCGTTCTGGACAAACATTGAGTCGCAGATCGCGCTGCGTTATGAAGAATACGGCGGGCGTATTGGTGGTGAGTTAACACCCAAAGTGGCTCTGAGCTGGCGTGCCAGTGATGATCTGTTGTTCCGTGGCTCTTTCTCACAGTCATTCCGCGCCCCGAACTCCGGCATTGTGCTGGAAGGTCTTGAAGCGGCCAGCAACACCTTCCGTGATCCACTGCGTAACCAGGCCGTCCGCGCAGGATTATTGCCGGTCAGCAATGAACATGCACTGCCCAACTCGACCTACACACTGGGCGCGCCTGCTCCGGACGTGGGCAACGAGTACGCAGACACGTTCAGCACCGGTTTTGTCTGGACACCCACCGGCGCATTGGATGGGCTGAGTCTGACAGCAGACATCTGGCGCTTTGAGTTGACCGACAAAGTGCTGCCGCAGCCGGGCATCTCGGCAATTGCCGGGGAACTGGCGGCATTTCAGGCAGCAGCGGCCAATCCGGCCAACTACATCCTGAACGGCACGATCCCGTCTACACGTTCCGGTGCATGGGCTGCGATGGCTCAGTACACCCCGTGTAATCCAACTGCCTTGGCTGCTCAGTTTGGCAGCAATCCGGCGACACAGGCGAACGTGGGTGGCGTTACCGGCTACAACAAAGTAACGCCGGGCTCACGACTGGACTGCGTGGTCAATCCGGCTGCGTATACCGTTGACGGCGTGGTTCGTTCATTTGGTAGCGATCAGGCGGGTTTGACGACGACACAGCTTAAGGCAATCAATGCCGGTTCCATCACTGCCGATGGTATTGACCTGAAAATTGCTTACAGCTGGGAAACTGACCTCGGACGCATCCGTGCCTCTGCAGATTACACCCATGTGCGTCAGTACCTGCTGCAGGATGTTCCGGGTCTGGAACTGGGACTGCTGGAAACCGGCGTGTTTGATGCGGCCGGCACCACCGGTGACGGCAACCTGGTGCGCTCACTGCCTGACAACAAAGGCAACATCAGCCTGAGCTGGATGCAGTCGCAGCACAGTGCCGCGGTGATTACCCGCTTTGTGGGTTCTTACCGTGATCTGGCGTATGACAACACCTTCCGCACCGCCAATGATGCCGTGCGTGCGGTGATGAAGCCCGTCATTGACAGCTACCAGAGTGTGGATCTGCAGTACAACTACACTCACCAGTGGTCAAACGAAAGACTCGGTACCACCATTTTCACCGTAGGTGCGCTGGATGCCTTTAATGCCACCATCCCTTACCGTGAATCGGGCGCCATCAACTACGATGCCTCCGTGTTTGATGGTCGTGGCCGTCGCTTGTACGCTCGTGTGCTGATGCAGCTGTAACACGCCACGGGTCAATCGACCCTGCGCACGCTGCTTCAATCAAAACCCCGGCCTGTCACGCCGGGGTTTTTTTTCGTCAACATAAACCCCTTTGATGCGTTTTCTGGTTGGCAGTTTGTCAGTCAGCTTGATGCTTTTTTCAGTAACTGTTTCTTATGGTGACACCTGCGATGGTAGTCATTCAGCAGAAATGTGAACCCGTTGAAATTGTGTTGCGTTGATATGTTCAATTGGTTAGAGTCGGGTAGATTCCCTGTATTTCCGGACAAGTTTATGGATAGCGTGCCGGAGTAGTATCGAATTGTAGTCGCTGGGATGCGCGCACAACCAATCGAATGCTTTCAACAATAAAAAATCACGAGGGGGAACACCCATGTCGACAAGACCTGGTTTCCGCAAAAATGCATTACTGCTGGGCATTATTTCATGCATGAGTTGTCTGCCGGCATTTGCTCAACAAGCAAATACCAATAACGATGATGCTGATATTGAAGAAGTTATTGTCACCGGTTCCTATCTGCGGGGAAGTCCACTGGATGCTCCCTCACCGGTGACCACGGTTGACAGAACGTCAATCGAAGCACAAGGCGCTGCCCAGATCTGGGACGTCATCAAGAATCTTGAAATTAACTCGGGTTCATTCACTAACGAAGGCTCAGGTGAAGGCGGCGCGTTGTCCGGTACCGCCAACGTCAACCTGCGTAACCTGGGTGAAAACTCCACACTGACGCTGGTTAACGGCAAGCGTCAGGTCTCTGCTGCAACCGTTACCCGCAGTGGTGGTGAGTTTGTGGACATCAATACCATTCCGTTGGTGATGGTAGAGCGGGTAGAAGTGTTGACCGACGGTGGTTCTGCACTGTACGGATCTGACGCGGTGGCCGGTGTGGTTAACGTCATCATGCGTACCGATTTTGAAGGTCTGGAAATTTATGGTGACGTGCAGGCGCTGGATGCAGCGCCCAGTGATCAGGACCAGACAGTCAGTGCCATCTGGGGCTGGGCAAGCGATAGCGGTGCCACAAACTTTGTGATCTCCGCTGAAGCATTCCGCCGTGATCCGGTCAAAGTTGAATACGGCCGTTTTTATGATGAAAACGTGCAATATACCGGTGTTGTTGGCGGTATCGCAGGGGTTATCAGCGACACCATGGCTAACCCGGCATTTGGTTCGCGCATCAACACTGCATACATCAACAACGCAATAACTGCGCGTAACGTAGCGGAGGGCGGTTCACCAAACACGGTGCTGACCGACCCACTGTGTTCCACTCTGAAGAGTGCTGATGGTCGCGCATTTTTCACCGGCACCAGAACTGACCGACGCGGCGCCAATGGCGGTGCTTGTCGCGAGTTTACCGAAGAGTGGAGTTACATGACCGTTGGTTCTGAACGTGACAGTATTGCTGGTGCGTTTAATCATACCTTCAACGAAAGTACTGAGTTTTATTCCTTCTTCCA
>CALQJO020000007.1 GCA_943330915.2 Rhodoferax sp. OV413
GCTGCCAATGGCGAAGTCAAAGTCTATAGCAATCGAAGTGGTGTCATACAACAGCTCCATGTCAGCAACGGTGATCTCGTGGAACAGGGGCAGACCTTGGCCGTTATCATTGAACCGGGATACGAGCAATCCGGTGAAACCGCGAACCATACGGTTGTGCTGTATCTGGAGCAGCAGATCGCACAGATTGAGGATCGCCTGTTGTTATCCGCACAAAGGCAACAGCTGACGATAGAGCAATCGCAACGGCGCGAGACTGCCTTGCGCGAGGAGCTGTTGATTCGCGCCGATGAAGACAACCTGTCCCTGCAGCAGTTGCAAATGGCAAACGAGGAATATGAGCGACTGGAACAGTTACGTGCACGTGGAGCTATCTCCGACAGTGAACTGACGCAAGGGAAGTCTTCACTGGTTTCCCTGAGAAAATCGTTGTATGGCACGCAAATGGCGATACAGAACACCCGGAGAATGCTGCAAGACATCAGCCAGGATCTGGCTCTGGAGCAGAGTCGTTTAAAAGACGAGCAGATTGCGCTGCGCATAAACTTGTCGCAATTGCATCAGCGTAAAGACGAAGCACAGTACCAGCAACATTTTGCGATCACTGCGCCAGTGGCAGGTCGCATTAATAATCTACTGTTGACCGATGGCGATCAGCTGGATCCGCGTCGCCCGTTGGTCAGTATTGTGGCGGACAATCCGTCTTACGAGGCTCAGCTATTTGTGCCGTCCCGTGCCTTGGGTAAGTTGTCAGAAGGGCAGGCAGTACTGCTGAATTATGATGCTTATCCCTATTTTCAATACGGTAGCTTTGAGGCGGTCATCAGTTCGATTGGCACCTCAGCGCTCGATCCACGCGAGCATCTGATTCCACTGGATATCAACGAGCCTGTGTATTTAATCAAGGCGGCATTGCCGGTTGAGCCGAGCACGCTTCGCCTGAGATCCGGAATGCAATTCAGCGCTCAGCTGGTAACCGGAGAGCGCACAATTCTGCAGGGAATTTTTCAACCGCTGACCGCGCTGGCCAGGAGGCTGTGATGAAGGCACTGTTTCTGTCGCGATCAGCGATGCCTTGCATACTGCAATCCGAACGCGCGGAGTGCGGGCTTGCCTGCCTGGCGATGATTTCGTCGCACTTTGGCAAGAAGATTGATCTGAACAGTCTGCGCCGTGAACATGCCGTGTCTGGCAGGGGAGCAAATCTGGCGGATCTTCTGGGAATCGCCGAGGCCTTGTCGTTAAGTACGCGCGCTCTGAAGCTGGAACTTGAGGATGTTAAGTCCTTGCAACTGCCCGCAGTCCTGCACTGGGACATGACACATTTTGTGGTACTGAAAAAAATATCAAAACGCGGATTGATCATTAATGACCCAGCGGTCGGCGAGAGAACCTATGCGCTTGGTGAGGCAAGCCGGCACTTTACCGGCATTGCTATTGAGTTTACGCCGGCCACCGGCTTTGTACCTGAAACGCGGATTCTTCGCTCAAAACTGACAGATCTGTTTGTCAGATACCCGGGTTTTACCTCGTCGGTTGTGCAGCTGCTGGTGCTGTCTGTGTGTCTGCAAGTGGTGTCTGTTGGCGGTGCATTTTTTATGCAAACGGTGATTGATGAGAGTCTGAGTAAACAGGATGCAGACATCCTGAAAATCCTTGCAAGCGGATTTTTGTTGCTGGCGCTGACCGGTGTGTTTATGGCATATGCACGCTCGCAGACTCAGTTGTATTTCTCCAATCAACTTGGATTTCAGATGGTGGGCAATGTGTTTACACACATGATGAGCCTGCCAGCAGATTATTTTGAGAGGCGCCATGTGGGTGATCTGGTGTCAAGATTTGGATCTATCCGTGAGATCCGCAGAATCATCAGTGAGGATCTGATCACGGTGGTGCTTGATGGTGTTTTTGCGATTGTCACTTTGCTGGTGATGTTCTACTTCAGTCCGCTGCTGGCTTCAGTGGTTCTTGGTTTTGTTGTGCTGGTTTCAGTATTAAAAATGTTGGCGATACCCTTTATTCAGTCGCTGCAGGAGCAATTGATTGTGGCGGAGGCAAAGACCAGCACCGGCCTGATGGAAAACATGCGCGCGATTGAGGTGATCAAATTTTATTGCCGGGAACTGCCGCGTGTCTTGATGTGGCGAAACTCGTATGCAGAGCAGATCAATCATCAGGTTCATCTGGCGCGCTTGACCATCAGGCTTGACCTGGTGTTTGGTGCACTGTTTGCCATTGAGAATGTGCTGGTTGTTTATCTGGCAGCCACGCAGGTACTCAGCGGAACCATCACACTGGGTTTCCTCACGGCATTCATCGCCTTAAAAGGGAATTTTTCCACAGCCATCCGCTCTTTTATCGATAAGTTGGTGCAGATACGTCTGGTCAGGTTGCAGCTTGAGCGTGTCTCCGATATCACCTGCACTGAAAAGGAATTCAATACTCTTCACTTGCCGGTTATCCGCACTCCTGTGTCTGGCAGTCTGACGTTGGAAAATGTGTCGTACAGTTATCCGGGCAGCAGCGCGCCTGTTCTGAAGCACATAAATCTTGTGCTGGAGCCCGGCGACATCCTCGCGCTCACGGGCTCTTCAGGAGCGGGAAAATCTACCTTGCTCAAAATCATGGCGGGATTGCTGCAACCTGATCAAGGCGTTGTGAAACTGGATGGCCGTGATATTCGTGAATCCGGTATTCGCAACTACCGTGATATTTGTGCCGGTGTATTACAAACCGATCAGTTATTGTCAGGCTCTATCCTCGACAACATCACGCTGTTTGATCAGCAGCCTGATCTGGTGCAGGTGCAACACGCAGCCAAACAAGCGCAAATACATGAGCTGATTATGTCGCTGCCGATGAATTACAACAGCATGATTGGCGATATGGGGTCGATGTTGTCTGCAGGCCAGGCACAACGTGTTTTGCTCGCCAGGGCGTTTTACAAACAGGCAAAGATACTGTTTCTGGATGAGGCAACAGCCAATCTTGACGTCGAAACCGAGCAGGCGGTGATCGCATCACTGCGCTCATTAAAAACCAGCATTGTGCTGATCAGTCACCGTCCAGAGATTAGTAATCTGGCCAGTAAAGAACTGCGTTTGGGCATGTGAGTATGCACGACGTGGGTATTTGAAGTTAGATAAGGACGTACCAAACTTGTGGTCGCTGCCACAAAAAACTGATCTGACAGCGGAAGTAATCTGGGTCATTATTTCAACTATGGAGCGTGAAAATGAGAGAGCTAAGAATCGATGAAATACGATCTGTTCATGGAGGCAATCCGTTGCTAGGTGGCATTGGCGGGGCGGTACTAGGCGGCGTGGCGGCTTATGGGGACAATGGTGATGTGGGTGACATTATAGTGGGTGCTACATTCGGGTTCGCAACGGGTACATATGGCGGAATGGTCTGGGCTGCTAAGAGTGTTTATTATGGTGCAGTAACTATAGGCTTCGCGTTTATGGGCGGAAGGGCTACGGCAGCTATGGATAATGGAAGCTGATCGTGTGAATTAGCTGGAAAAAATGATGACCTACTGAGTAAACGGACCGGTGAGTTTTTAAATTCTCGCTGGTCCTTACATAACTTGGAGAACTGCCTATGAATGAATTTATGTTGAATGCGCTGATCAACGGTGTTCTTGTGCCATTCATGGGCATAGTTTTGATTCCGCGTGCGTTACGTGAGCCGGAAACAGGAAGATATATAGGCTTCAATAACCCTAGGCTATTGCATTATGCTTTGGTAATGGCGTGCATGCACATGCTAATTCTTTTCCCCCGAGTCGGAGCTAGCTTTGAGATGATCTATAGACTTGCCTTTGTCACTGCATTCCCTTTTATTGTAAGTCTTGTTCTCGTTAAAATTTACGACATTTTTGGTTTAAACATTGATCATCAAGTACGTAGATCCGGTCAAAAATTTTGAGTGTAATCTTTTTAAAGTAACAGACTTTAAGTATTTTTATTCTGGAATAATATCCAGATTAAAATAATAAATACAAAAAACCCCACAATAAAATCAGCCTTCTGACCCACTGTGTAAACCCCGTCCAAAGGCCCCCATGGGCCTTCAATTTCCTCGTAACACGATTCCTTGCCCAGACTCAGCAAGGCAAAGGCAGCGATCAGGACAAACGAAATAGGTAACTTGGAGTTAATCCGCTTTATGCTAGAATTCAGGCCGTTTTTGTCACTGTACCAACCAGACCTGTTGCCATCCGCACACGGGTAAGCCGGGAAGCCATCACATGACTGTCATTAAACAAGACGACCTGATCCAGAGCGTAGCCGATGCGCTGCAGTACATCTCCTATTACCATCCACTTGATTTTATCCAGGCCGTTAACGAAGCCTATGAGCGCGAGCAATCGCAAGCCGCCAAAGACGCCATGGCGCAGATTCTGATCAACTCGCGCCTGTGTGCAGAAGGTCAGCGGCCGATTTGTCAGGATACCGGTATCGTCACGGTGTTTATGAAGATAGGCATGAACGTGCAGTGGGATGCCAGCCTGAGTGTGACCGACATGGTCAACGAGGGTGTGCGCCGTGCCTATCTGCATCCGGACAATGTGCTGCGTGCCTCCATTCTGGCTGATCCGGCCGGTGCGCGCAGAAACACCAAAGACAACACCCCGGCTGTTATTCACATGGAAGTGGTGGCCGGTGATACCGTTGATATCACCGTCGCGGCCAAAGGCGGCGGTTCGGAAAACAAAGCCAAACTGGTCATGCTCAACCCCAGTGACAGCATTGTGGACTGGGTTGTAAAAACTGTGCCGACCATGGGTGCCGGCTGGTGTCCGCCAGGCATGTTGGGTATTGGCATCGGCGGGACTGCTGAAAAAGCCGCGGTACTGGCCAAGGAAGCCCTGATGGATCCCATTGATATCCATGAGCTGCGCGCATGCGGCCCGCAGAACCGGATTGAAGAGCTGCGGCTTGAGATTATGGACAAGGTCAACGCACTGGGTATCGGAGCGCAAGGCCTCGGAGGACTGACCACGGTACTGGACATCAAGATCAAGGATTTCCCCACACACGCAGCGTCATTGCCGGTTGCCATGATTCCCAATTGTGCGGCTACCCGGCATGCACATTTTGTGCTCGATGGCTCGGGTCCGGCACATCTGACGCCTCCAAAACTGGAAGATTGGCCGCAGATTACCTGGGATGCCGGACCCACATCGCGGCGGGTCAATCTAGATACGGTCACGCCTGAAGAAGTCGCGACCTGGAAGCCCGGCGAGACCTTGCTGCTCAATGGCACCATGTTGACTGGCCGTGACGCGGCGCATAAACGTATGGTTGAAATGTTTGCGCGCGGTGAATCATTGCCTGAAGGCGTTGATCTGAAAGGCAAATTTATTTACTACGTAGGTCCGGTGGATGCCGTCCGTGACGAGGTGATCGGACCGGCAGGCCCCACCACTGCAACGCGTATGGATAAATTTACCGAGACCATTCTGGCCAAAACCGGCCTGCTGGGGATGATTGGTAAAGCTGAGCGCGGGCAGGCAGGCATTGATGCCATTCAGAAACACAAGGCGGTGTATCTGATGGCGGTGGGTGGCGCAGCCTACCTGGTTTCCAAAGCAATCCGCGAAGCTAAAATTGTGGCCTTCCACGATCTGGGTATGGAAGCCATCCACGAGTTTGTGGTCGAGGATATGCCGGTGACGGTGGCAGTGGACGTCAACGGCACGTCAGTGCATCGCACCGGGCCGGCAGAGTGGCAGGCAAAAATTGCCGCGGCGCAGCCGATTACCGTGAAGTAATAACACGGTGGACAGGGTGATGTTTCCAGGGTCGCAATACGCCCGGACAGGTGGAACAAAGTATGAAATCAAAAGCAAAGGGTTGGCGACGCTGGATTGCCGCCACGCGTTACTCGTGGCAGGGCATTAAGGCCGGCTGGAAGTCAGAAGCGGCAATCCGACAGGAGATTGTTGCCATGGCGATTCTGTTGCCGGTGGCTTTGCTGGTCAATGTAAGCACCGCAGAGCGCGCGCTGTTGTTACTAAGCCTGACCCTGGTGTTGATTGTGGAACTGTTAAACACCGGCATAGAAACGGTTGTCGATCGCTTAAGCGAGGAGTTCCACGAACTCAGTGGCAAGGCTAAAGATCTGGGCTCCGCGGCAGTGCTGCTGTCGCTGCTGACCGCCACTGCGGTCTGGTTGCTGATAGTGCCCGCCAGCCTGTTTTGACCGCTGCCGTGAACCGCAGCAAATGTGTGCGACGGAAAAAATCGTAGGCCGCGTATAAATTCCCGAACTTACTTTCTTCTGGAGTTACAAACATGGCTACACGTCATCATCTCAAAAAAGTGATCAGTCTGAGTCTGGCAGTTGCGATGGCGGTGCCTTTGCTGGCAATGGCTCAACAAACTGAGCCGCCACAGGCCGGTGCTCACAATCACGCACAAGCGCAAGGGCAGCAGGGTCAAGGCCAACACCAAGGCCAAGACGACGGCCAACACCGTATGCAGATGTTCAGCAGTATCGACAGCAATGGCGATGGTGCGCTGAATTTTGAAGAATTCTCTGCGATGCCGCGACCAGAAAACCGCCCGCAGGGTGCGGATGCTGATGATGCCGTTGAGCAGCGTTTTACCCTGGCGGATACCGATGGCAACGGCTTGTTGTCACCAGATGAACTCCAGCAAGGGCAGCGTCGTGGCCATGGCGGCGGCATGCGTCCCCAGGGGCAGGGCGACATGCGCCAGCGCATGGAGAACATGACACCCGAGCAGCGTGAACAGATGCGCGAAAGAATGCAGCAAATGACACCCGAGCAGCGTCAGCAGATGATGCAGCGCCGTCAGGGCTTTGAGTCCGCACCGACAGCCCCGGCCTCACCGACAGTCCCAACAGCACCAACGTCGGATTAACCCGCAGGGATTTCCAGAGGCTATCGACAGTCGGCACATGTTAACGGACGAGCAAGTCATGACAGCCATCGCCGACGGTGATCAGCGTGTTTACGCGGATACCGTTCGGCAGCATGGTCGCGCAATCGGGTTCTACGCGTTCAGGATACTGGGCAGCCAGGACAGTGCAGAGGATATCGCGCAGGAGACCTTTCTGCGTTTGTGGACACACGCGGATCGCTGGCAGTCGGACAAAGCCAGCCTTTCTACGTGGTTGCACAGAATCGCACACAATTTGTGTATCGATATGATGCGCAAGGACAAGTCGTCAAAAACCGACGAATATGAAGATGAAATGGCGGACCCGCGCCTCGGTGCAGAACAGCAGCAGGAAAGTGATGATCGTCATCAGCGATTGCAATCGGCATTGATGATGTTGCCGGAACGCCAACGCAGTGCTTTGGTGCTGACGCACTATCAGGGACTGGGTAATCAGGCGGTCGCCAGTATCATGGACTTGTCGGTGGACGCTCTGGAGTCTTTGTTAGCCAGGTCCCGACGTGCACTGCGCAGCGCCCTCGCGGACTTGCAGGAGCCTGGGATTGTCAAAAAAAAACCAACGCAGTCAGGTAAGGACAAACTAGCCGGTCAATCGGGACCGGGGGAGCAGACATGACAATTTCCCTTCAACGGTTTGAGCAACTGCTGGATGCCTATGGTGCCAGCCCTCAGCGTTGGCCGGATCACGAGCGCGCGGCGGCGTTGCAGCTGCTCGAGCAATCCTCATCTGCAGCAGACTTGTGGCAGAGTGCGCAGTGGCTTGATCAGCAGCTTGATCAGCTGCCGGCACCTGACTTTATGTATTTGAATACGACGTTGTTAACAGGACCTCTGCCCGCGCGGCGCAAAAAATGGACAGATCAACTGCTGGAATGGTTAATGCCTGCCCAGGCCCGCTCCGCCGCAGTGTTCTGGCGCCCGGCGGCACTGGCCTGTGTGCCGTTGATGATGGGGCTGGCAGTGGGTAACCAGCTGGAAATTTTTTCAGATGTCGATACCACAGACTTGTACAGTGTTGATATGGAAGAAACCGAGCTGGAGCTGATCTCGCTGGCTGACTATTCGGAGATTTTGCAATGAGACTGACCCAAAATAATGGTTTGCTTTGGATTGTGGTGGTTTCCCTCAGTATCAATCTGTTTTTTATAGGTACGCTGGCATCGCGCTATGTTGACAGCCAGGATTCGTCGGCCGCACCGGTCAATATGCGTTGGGTCATGCGGGATATGGAGCCGCAGGCTCGTGAGTTACTGCTGCCTCAGATCAACACCCAGAACGAAGAATTGCGACCTCTGAGAATGCAGATGTTCCGCGCGCAGCGTGAGGTTAACTTGTTGCTGGCTGCGGATCCGGTAGATCAGCCCGCCGTATTGGAGGCGTTTGGTCGGCTGCGGGAAGCGAATATGTTGTACCAGGAATTATCTCATCAACAACTGACCAGCATTTTTGCGCAGCTAACCCCGGAGCAACGTCAGCGGGCGTTCAGATTTATGTCAGAACGCAGAAATCCGTATGACGGCGGCGGCCGTTCAGGTCCGGATCCGGGTCCGGGTCCGGGTCCAGGTCCAGGTCGACCGTCTAGTCCTGAACCCCGGTAAGCATGTCCGCATACGGCGTATCAACCGGCAATAGAACTGGCCGCGCATAACCGGGAATGCAGATACTGCTGCGATTGATAGTCAGAGACGCACCGTCCAGCACCTGGTGGTCAAAGCGATAATCTACTTTTGCAACGCCTCGCTGTGCCTGTTCATCGTACGCCCGCGTTGACTGCTGAACCTGTTCTTGTTTTTGCTGCCAGTGCTTCCAGGCATTTTCACCATGGCGGCGTCTGAGCATTTTTTCTGTGACATGTGGCGCCAGGATGGAGGCGCTGGCATTGTTGCCGCCAAAACCTTTGGCGTTGAGTATCACCGCGTCCATACCGGTGCTCCCCACTTCCCGATGCTGTAGCAGGAAATCCAGATTGTGCTGATGAACGTCATGCGCAATCGATTCAGTGCTGGCAATGCCGGGAATGATGCCGTAACGCCACACGCCCAGACTGTTGACCAGTTGATCAGCCGACGCTGATGCCAATGAGTGCCCGAGGTAACTTTTTATGGCGGTGACCGGCCAGTGTTTGATCCCGAAAGTGCCTGCGAGGGTGCTGAGTATATGCGACTCAGTCACCCGGTTCTGCGGCGTACCCGTGCCGTGCGCGTGCACATAAGATCGTGTCTGCAGGCCTCGTTCACCGATAACCGCTGCAGTGGCTGCCATCGCCTTGGCCATGGTGATGTAGTTGCCCGCACCCGGGCTGGAAATGGATTTTTTAAAACCATCAGCATTCACAAACACATCGTTGACGGAACCGTAGAGGTTGGCGCCCAATTCCAAGGCCAGTTTGTCATCACACAGCACCACAAACTGAGCAGATTCGCCGAGTGTAAAACCTGCATTCATACCAAACGGACGGCAGGCACGACGATAATCCGGTGTTGCCAGGTGTTTGTCGCTGTCAAGCGCCAGTAAGCCCTCATCAGATGCCAGTGCGCCCATGGTGGCGTATCCATCGATGATTTCCGGTGTCAGTGGTGCTTCGGATGTGCCAACAATCACCAGCCGGTGAGTGCCGCTGCGAATGTCGCGTATACCCTGCCGCAAATTGTAGAGGAAGGTGGCACAGGCGGCGGCATTAGTGCCCGTTGTACCCAGATTGCCAAGCAGGTAGGCATTGATAAAATCTGCCGGCATTTCGGCAAATCCCAGCGCCAGTTGTTTTGATGACACTTTTTTGCCGAGTAGCCGCGCCTGCAGCAGTCCGCCGTTGCCGTCATAATCCATCTGACTCATGCTGCTGCCGGCATACACGCTGATCTGGTCAGCGGGCACTGCTTCCAGCACCGTTTCCCAGTCAATACCCAGAGACTGCAGGGCATCGCTGGCGCCAAACACGGTCAGCTGAAGTCCGCGTGGGTGATGTCGGGATGGATACAATATCTGTGGATCAAAACCGCTGGGTAACTGGCCGGCGGTGTTCACGGCCGACTTGCGCCAGTTCTCGGTCAAAATATCCATGCTGGTCGGAATTTCGACGTGCAAATGACCGGGCTCTGCTTCACTGATAAGCCAGCCCAGCGGGATATGATCGGGCAAATGCTGGCGCTTGATGGTAAAGCTGACGGGCTGGTCATCGCCGGCCAGCAGTGTGGCGCGTTTGTGGTACAACAAACGCTCAGGATCAAACAGGTTGTTTTCCAGCTTGCGGATCAGGGTGCCGGCCCTTAAAACTGGATCCAGTTGCAGCAGCGCATTGTGCAGATCCACCGTGTCTCCGACGGGATTCTTCCAATGTCCCTGCTCATAGGTAAGCAAGCCCATCAGCGTCGCCAGACTGGCCCGCGTCTGCATGGCGTCAGCGGCAGGCAGGCAGTCAATAACCAATCGTCGGTAGCCATGATGAGCCGAGCTGCGCCCGGCGGGGTTGATACCCCCAAAGCCAATGATGACGGGTAATGCAGACATACGTGCTCTCCGGGTTAGGCGTTACGACTGCCTGACAAGCGCATGTGAGTGATGGCGTTTATCAGCGAAGGCGCTACTATAGCCAAGACAAGGTGAAGCAAATAGGTCTTGATGGTCATTTGATATGGTAATAAAGACAGAGAATGAGTTGCTGGCGGCATTCAACACCGCGTACAACACACGGATTGCTGACCTGCATGCCAGTCTGGGTATCGCACCCGGATACGCACAACGCTCAGGTTTGCCGCTGCAGTTTGAGCCTGACGAGTTGGTTGATGCCGGTAAGGATATGTTTGACCGCGATCAGAAACTCACAGCGCCGGCATTGGCCGCCTGGCTCGCAATGCAGCGCTCGGCAGCGCAGCAGGGGGTCACTTTGCTGCTGGTATCAGCCTATCGCAGTGTCGACTACCAGACCCAGTTGATCCGCAAAAAACTCGATTCCGGCCGGACGCTGGAGGATGTCATGCAGTTTAATGCGGCCCCCGGATTCAGCGAACATCATACGGGCCGCGCTATCGATATCGCCTGCCCGGATGCTGAGCCTCTGCAACAGATATTCGAAAATACCAACGCATTCAAATGGTTGAGTGCTAATGCGGGAGGTTTCGGATTCGTGATGACCTATCCGCGTGACCACCGGCATGCCATCAGTTATGAGCCCTGGCACTGGTGTTTTAATCTGGATCAATAAAGTGAAATATCAGGCGGATGTCCCTTAGACAAACTGAAAACAATGGAGTAGGCTTAAATTCAAGCTAGACGCTGGACACACGGAGAACGTGACGCATGAGATGGGGCAAGAGATCGGGCAATCAGTGGTTTACCGCGTTTTTGCTATCAGCGCTGCTGGCCCCGGCAAGCAGCGCCAACACCACACCCGCCGACCCCAACTTTCAACCCTGGTTACAAGCCTTGATAGAGGAAGCCCGGGCATCTGGCATTTCTGAATCCATCATTGAGCAGGCACTGGTGCCGGTAACTCCCATCCCGCAAGTAATCAGCAACGATCGAAACCAGGCCGAATTTGTTGAAACACTGGCGATGTACCTGGAAAAGCGTGTGACCGACTGGCGTATCAACACCGGTCGCAACCGGTTGGCCCAGCACACGGCGTTGCTGGATGAAGTCGGCAAGCGTTATGGCGTATCACCCCGTGTGATTGTGGCCATCTGGGGTATCGAAACCAACTATGGTAGTTTCACCGGTGGCACTGACGTCATCCGGGCATTGGTGACGCTGGCATACGATCCGCGTCGTGCTGATTACTTCAGGCGCGAACTGCTGGCAGCACTACAAATCTTGCAGGAAGGACATATCACGCATCCGGACATGAAGGGCTCCTGGGCTGGCGCCATGGGGCAGAGCCAGTTTATGCCCAGCAGCTTCCGCGACTTTGCTGTGGATTTTAATGGTGATGGTCGCCGTGATATCTGGACAACTGAAGCAGATGTTTTTGCGTCGATTGCCAACTATCTCGCTGCAGCCGGTTGGCGCGAAGGTGAGCGCTGGGGCCGCGAAGTAGCGATTCCTGCGGACTACCACCAGCAGGCCGCGCAGTGGCAACAGGGCGAGGTTACTCATACCTGCAGTGTGCTGCGCCGCCACACCGTGCAGTTACCGGTCAGCGACTGGCAGATGGCTGGCGTGCGCCAGGCAGACGGCCAGCCATTGCCAGCCGCCGACATCCCAGCCTCCATCGTGTTTCCCGATGGCCCGGATGGCAAAGCCTTTTTGACCTATCCCAATTTCAGGGCGATCTTGCGTTACAACTGCGCCAACAACTATGCACTGGCCGTGGCGACACTGGCGGACAGTTTTTAATCACATGTTTTCAGCTCCGCATGGAGCAGGGAGGGTAGCCGAAGTTGACAGAGTAAACACATCGAAAAATGATCAGCGTTAATCAGGAGACAATTGATTATGTCCAATGAATTTCAAGTAGTGTTTCATAATATCGATCCATCCGACGCCGTATACGACAGCGTGCAGAAACGCATCGAGAAGCTACGTCGTTTCAGCAATGGCATCATCGGCGGTCGGGTTGTTCTGGATTCACCTCACAATAATCATCACAAAGGCAAAGTCTATTCCGTCGCTATCGAGATACACACGGCGGGCAAGCCTGTTGTTGTCACCCAAGAGCAGCATGACAATCATGCGCACGAAGATTTATATGTTGCCATCCGCGATGCGTTTAATGCCGCGGAGCGACAATTAAAGTCTGTCGATAAAAATCATCGTAAAGAAGCTGTTCACAAAGATCCGGATGCTGTTGATGACGGCCTTGATGATGTTGTCGATGACGAGTTACCTGAATATACCAGTGCGGCTGGTTAACCCGGCCTTCTGGCAAGGCAGCTGCACAACGGGAGCCCATCCAGCGCTGGGCTCCTTTTGAAACTCAGTACAGTACCGATCCCGTTCAACAAGCACTTTGATCAACACCGCAGGGAGTTTATTCAGCCATGTCTGCCACCGAGCAACTCACCGACTATCAGCAGCTGGAACTTGAAGCTGCTGCCTTTCGCCATTTGTTAAAACATCTTGATGAAAACAAACAGGTGCAAAACATCGACCTGATGAATCTGGCCGGATTCTGCCGCAACTGTCTGGCAAAATGGTATGCCGCTGCGGCTGACGAACGCGGACTGGAGATTGGTTACGAAGATGCCAGAACGCGCGTGTACGGTATGCCCTATGCCGAATGGAAAGCGAAATATCAGACGCCCTGATCCGGTTTGCGCCTGTGTTTTCAGGATGCCGGATTGGCAACGTTGAACATCTTGGTGCGCACCAGACGTCGATAAGCGTTGGGTGTCACACTATGTTGTCGCTGAAATAGTCCGGTAAAGTAACTGACATCCTGGTAGCCCACTGCAAATGCAACTTCAGCAATACTCAGGTTGCTGTGTTTTAACAACTCACGCGCCTGATTGAGTCTTATTTCCTGCAGATATTCCACCGGTGTTTGATTGGCGGCCTGCCTGAAGCGCCGGTTGAATGACCTGACATTTAAACCGAACTCAGCCGACAACGTCTGCATACTGATGTCACGCTGATAGTTTTTCTGCAGCCACTCCTGGATTTTAATGATCAGTTCATCATGATGGCTGTCCTGCGGGTCTGCAGCCAGCAGGAGTGATTCGTACGAACGTTTGATCTCGTGCATAAAGTGCCGCGCGACTTCATCTGCGACGTCGCTGCTAAAAAGTTGCTGCACAAAATGCAACATCACATCGCGTACTGCGTTCACACTGCCCGTGCAATACAGTCGATCCTTATGCGTGATAAATTTTTTGCGTTCCAATTTGATGGCAGGGTAGTGCGCTGCAAAGTCATCGAAGTAGCGCCAGTGCGTGGTGGCTGGCCGGTGGTCCAGTAAACCGGCCTCAGCCAGAAAGTAACTGCCAGTGCCTACACTGCAAATGTCCGCACCGCCGGCATATTGCCGGCGCAGCCACTCCGCTGCTTCGGGAAACAACCGCACTGCCGCGCGCGGATTGCCCCACAGGGCCGGTATAAACACCATCGTATTTTGTGTGTGGTCTGACAGATCCGCGGTGGGTTGCAACAACAGACCTCCGCTCATGCTCATCATGGCAGAGGCATCGCGCGCCACGGTTTTTAACTCAAGACCGGGTTGGCGTTGATGGTGGCGGAGACGGTGAATGGTATCCGCAGCGCTGAGCATCTCCAGCGGAATCGCGACGCTGGAGGCCAGTGCTTGCGGGAAGACAAGGATGCTGATGCGTTTCATCGGGTCATGGTATACCGGATGCGGGCAGCTGGAGAAGTTCTGTGGGATACTCAGCCACAGAGGTGAGTGATGAGAAAAAACCTGATTACCAAAGCTGGCATGCAGCGCTTGAAAGATGAGCTGAATCAACTCTGGCGCGTCGAGCGACCCGAGGTCACCAAAAAGGTGTCATGGGCCGCCAGCTTGGGCGATCGCAGTGAAAATGCCGATTATCAATACAACAAAAAACGCCTGCGCGAGATTGATCGCCGTGTGCGTTATCTGAGCAAGCGCGTTGAAGAACTGCAGGTCGTAGAGGCATTACCGGACAATACAGACAAGATTTTTTTTGCTGCGTTTGTGGAAGTGGAAAATGAAAACGGTGATGTCCGCAGTTTTCAGATCGTGGGTTATGACGAGATTTTTGATCGCAAGGATGCCATCTCCGTCGACAGCCCGATGGCCATGGCGTTACTGCAGAAAGAAGAGGGCGACGAGGTGATTGTCAGAACACCGGAAGGCAAAGTCGTGTGGTATGTGAATTCTATTGTTTACCGGTCATCAGAGGCAGAACGCTGAGTTGCTGCCTCCGACAAGGTTTTGATCAGCCGTTACGACGCGCAAAGTCCGCCATAAAGTCTGCCAGTGTCTGGCATCCTGCAACCGGCATGGCGTTGTAAATGGAGGCGCGCATGCCGCCAACCACACGGTGACCTTTTAACGCATACAGTCCGTGCCCCTGCGCCTCGTCGAGGAACTTCTTGTCCATCTCGCTGTTGGCCAGTGTAAATGTGATGTTCATCTGTGAGCGGTAATCTTTGTGCGCGGCGCCCCTGTAAAAACCTGTGCTGTTGTCGATAGCGTCATAAATGATCTTGGCTTTTTGCGCGTTGATTTTTTCCATTGCCGGCACACCACCCTGATCCTTCAGCCAATGCAGCACCAGATTCATCATGTACACCGCAAAGGTGTTGATGGTGTTGGGCATGGAATGGTTCTTGGCGTAGGTGTCGTAGTTGAGCAAATTGGGCGTCTGCGGCATGGCGTGGCCGATCAGATCCTTGCGGATGAGCACGGCGGCCATGCCCGACGGGCCTAGGTTTTTCTGCAGACCAGCAAACACCAATCCAAATTTGTTGTAGTCGATGACCCGTGACATCAACTCAGAGGTCATGTCTGCAACCAGCGGGATATCGCCGGTATCGGGGAATTCATTCCAGCGTGTACCAAACAAGGTGTTGTTGCTGGTGATATGCACATAGGACGTATCTGCATCCAGTGTGGATACATCATAGTCAGGGATATGGTTGAAGTTGCTCGCTTCGCTGCTGGCCACTGTGACCGCTTGTCCATAACGCGCGGCTTCTTTGCGTGCCAGCACGGTCCAGTGTCCGCTTTCGATAAACGCAGCTTTGTGAGCGGGCTTTAAGGGCATCAGGTTCAGCGGTATGGCGGCGAATTGCATCTGCGCGCTGCCATGCACATACAAAATGTCAAAATTCTCCGGCAATCCGGCCAGTTCTCTCAGCAGATTGTCGGTCTCGGTCAGCAAGGCTTCGAATTCGGCGCTGCGGTGACTGACTTCAATCACTGACATGCCAAGACCCTTCCAGTCCAGAAATTCTTCTTTAGCTTTTTCCAGCACAGGCAGCGGCAACATGGCCGGGCCGGCTCCAAAATTAAAAATGCGGTTCATCGTCAAATCCTTGCTAGCGGTTAGTTTAAAAATCAGGTTTCAAGTCGGGTTGTCTGTATCCATGCGGCCTTCGAGGCCTTACAACAAAGTCACCTTGATCACATCGTCGGTAGCGGCAATTGCCTGTACTGCCACGGGTGACGGCGCGCTGGCCAGATCAATCAGGTTGTAGGCGATGTCATCACGGCTTTTGTTTATCATGTCGACAACGTTTATGTTCTGCTCGGCAAGAATGGACAGGATTTTGCCCAGCATACCGGGTACGTTTTTGTTGCTGATGGCTAGTCGTGTTCCTGCGGCGGACGCTTGCACGCGGTCAAGCGTCAGCGCGGGGAAGTTCACGGAGTTGCGGATGTTGCCATTCTCAAGGAAATCCTTCAGCTGATCGGCTGCCATGATGGCGCAGTTTTCCTCGGCTTCTTCAGTGCTGGCGCCGATGTGTGGCATCAGAATGACATTGTCGCGGCCAATCAGTTCATGGCGCGGAAAGTCGCTGATATACATTCGCAGGGCGCCCGCTTCGAGTCCGGTCACAATGGCCGCTGTGTCGACAATCTCATCGCGCGAAAAGTTCAACAGGCACAGGCCAGGTTTCATGGCGTGCACCATGTCAGCGTTAATCAGTCCGCGTGTACTGTCGAGCACCGGCAGATGCAGGCTGACATAATCGGAGTTTGCCAGCAGGGCGCTGACATTCTCAATTTTTTGTACCTGATTGGGTAAACGCCAGGCGGCATCCACCGACAGCGCAGGGTCATAACCCAATACTTTCATGCCTAGATTGATCGCCATGCCAGCGACCAGTGAACCAATGGCCCCCAGCCCGATAATGCCCAGGGTTTTGCCTGCCAGTTCGTTGCCGGCAAAGCGTTTTTTCTCTGCCTCGAGCAGTTTGTTAAGTTCGGCGTGATCGGTTACCGCACTGAGCGTCTCTACATAACGAATTCCGGGAATGATCCCGCGTGATGCCAGCAACATACCGCTCAATACCAACTCTTTGACCGCGTTGGCATTGGCGCCTGGCGCGTTGAATACCACAATGCCGCGAGCGGTGCAGTCAGGCACAGGGACGTTGTTAACGCCTGCGCCCGCTCTGGCGACGGCCTTGATGGTGGGGCCGAGATCAGCGGAGCTGAGTTTGTGGCTACGCAGTAAAATCGCATCCGCATCTGTGATGTGTGCTCCCACTGAGTAGCGGGTGCCCGGGAAGCGCTGAAGACCCAGATCGGCAATCTGATTAAACGTTTTGATTTTATACATGATGGCTGCGGTCACTCTGTGATAGCACGCCCTGTGTTTTGCCCTGAGCTGTGCGATTTCTGAAAAGCGCCTTTTATAACGTGAACGGCGACGAAAGGCCAGTTGCCAGTTGAGTCAAACCCGCTATCATGGCGGCTTACTGGCTTTCCAGCCGACCTTTGTTGTGAGTAGATATGGAAACAACCCGCTTCATTGCTGGCATCCCGGTTGATGTCACAACCGGGCAGATTCCGGTGCAACGGTTACTGTGTCCGAATGCCGGAATGATGACCGGGCCCGGCACAAACACGTATCTGATCGGGAGTCGTGACCTTGCGTTGGTTGATCCGGGGCCTGCTCTGCCGGTACACACCGAGGCAATCATGCGCGCTTTGGGTGGAAGGTCGTTAAAGTGGATTTTTTTCACCCATACGCACGGAGACCACTCCCCAGGCACACCCGCATTGCAGGCTCTGACCGGTGCGCAGTTGATCGGGCTGGCGCCGCACGCGGATGCACAGTATCAGGATCGCAGTTTTAGTCCCGATCGCCTCTTCGCTCACGATGAACAGATACCGTGTGATGGCTTCAGTATCCGGCTGATACATACGCCCGGCCATGTCTCCAATCACCTGTGCTTTCTGCTGGAAGAAGACGGCATGTTGTTTACCGGTGATCATATTCTGCAGGGCACAACACCGGTCATATTGCCACCGGATGGCAACATGACGGACTACATGAATTCTCTGGAGTACCTGAGAAACCTGCCGCTGCGATCGCTGGCGCCAGGGCATGGCGAGTTAATGACTGAGCCGGAGCACATGATCAGCACACTGATCAGGCATCGACAACGGCGGGAACAAAAAATTGTCACCGCATTGGCGACGCTGAAGTCTTGTATCCTGGATGAGTTGGTGTTGCTGGCTTACGATGATGTGCCACCGCATCTGATACCTTGGGCCAAAAAAACCATGCTCGCGCATCTCCACAAGCTCAAAGATGAGGGGCGGGCAGGCGTGATTGCGCCGGATCAGGCTCCTCTGGGTGGCCAGCTTGATGTGGAAACCATGATCTGGGAAGCGATGTGACCGATACGCACTGGTTTGTTTATATCATTCAGTGTGGCGATCAAAGTTATTACACAGGCATTGCCAAGGATGTAAAACGTCGCTTTGACGAGCATGAATCCCAGGGACGGTTGAGCGCGCGTTACCTGCGTGGTCGCTTGCCGTTACAATTGGTTTATACCGTTGAGGTCACGGATCGTGTTGCCGCCTTGCAGCTGGAATACCGTATCAAGCAGTTGCCGCGTTCGAAAAAGATCCAACTGATCAAGGGTGAGCTTCAGCTGCACCGCGCCCCCTTCTGGGCTATACTGCCGCCCTTTTCACCGGATTGACTGGATTCGCACGCCCATGAGCGACATTTCCATCTATATGAATACGCTGGGTGCGCAGGCTCGTGCTGCCTCGCGCGTTATGGCTGCCGCGACCACAGCGACCAAAAATACCGCTTTGCTGGCCATGATCGACGCCATTGAGGCGGGCCGGGCCGGGCTGGAAGCAGCCAACCAACAGGATCTGCAGGCGGGCCGTGACAAAGGTCTGGATGCAGCGATGCTGGACAGGCTGGCGCTGACACCGTCACGTATCGACGGCATGATTGAAGGGCTGGGACAGGTTGCTGCGCTACAGGATCCGGTTGGTGAAGTAACAGATATGCGGCATATGCCCAGCGGCATTCAGGTGGGCAAGATGCGGGTACCACTGGGCGTGGTGGGTATCATTTATGAATCGCGCCCCAATGTGACCTGTGAAGCAGCCAGTCTGTGCCTGAAATCGGGCAATGCCACCATCTTACGGGGCGGCTCGGAAGCCATTCATTCCAATCAGGCGATTGCAGGTTTTATCCGGGCAGGTCTTGCGAAAGCCGGTTTGCCAGAGCAGGCCGTGCAGGTGGTTGACACCACCGACAGAGCCGCTGTTGGTTTGTTGATCACCATGCCGCAGTTTGTGGATGTGATTGTGCCACGCGGCGGCAAAGGTCTTATTGAGCGCATCAGTGCTGAAGCGCGGGTGCCGGTCATCAAACATCTGGATGGCAATTGCCATGTGTACATTGATGATGGCGCGGATCTGCAGAAGGCAGTCAGGGTAGCACTGAACGCCAAAACCCAGCGCTATGGCACCTGCAATACCATGGAAAGCCTGTTGGTGGCTGAGTCGGTCGCGGCTCAGGTACTGCCGTTGCTGGCGGCTGCCTATGCGCCGCACCATGTGGAACTGCGCGCCTGCGAAAAATCATTGCCTTTGTTACCCGGTGCAAAACCCGCACAGGAACAGGACTGGTTTGAAGAATACCTGGCCCCGGTACTGGCAGTGAAAGTGGTTGCCGGACTCGATGAGGCGATTACGCACATCAACAAATACAGCTCGGCGCATACCGAATCCATCATTACGGAAGACTTTCGTCGCGCCCAGCGCTTTCTGCGCGAGGTGGATTCCAGTTCAGTGATGGTGAATGCGTCGACCCGGTTTGCTGACGGATTTGAATATGGTCTGGGTGCCGAAATTGGCATCTCCACCGACAAGTTGCACGCGCGTGGTCCGGTTGGACTGGAAGGACTGACTTCTCAAAAATACATTGTGATCGGAGATGGCCACATCCGCACGTAAGGGAATCTGCATGCAAAGACGTATCGGAGTCATGGGTGGTATGTTTGACCCGGTTCATCTCGCACATCTTGCTGTTGTAAAACAGGTGTTGAATACGCTTGAGCTGGATGTTGTGCATATGGTGCCCTGCGCTGTGCCCAATCACCGCGGGCAGCCGGGTGCATCGGGAGCGCACCGGGTGCGGATGTTGACATTGGCAGTGGCCGATGAGCCGCGGTTGGTAGTGGATCAGCGCGAGCTGCAGCGGCCGGGCGTTTCGTACATGGTTGATACCCTCAACTCATTTGCGAAAGAATTTCCGGATTCTACGTTGGTCTATATTTTGGGGTTGGACAGCTTTTTGTCGTTGCCCGGCTGGCATGAATGGCAGCAATTGATTGATATCTGTCATTTGTGTGTGACGGGCCGGCCGGGTGTGGTTGGCGACATCCCTGCTGCTTTGGCTGAAGAGCAAGCCCGGCGTCGGGTGGGCAATGTGACTGATCTGTTCAGTCAGCAACGTGGAAAGCTGATCTATATGGACAATCTCGACCTTCCGGTATCGTCCAGTGCCATCAGACAAGCGCTGGCGCAGGGTGAAATGCCTGCACAGCTGCCGCCATCCGTGCAAAGGTATATTCTTGAGCACAGGCTTTATTTTTAATTTTGTCAGTGTCTGAATAAACGGATGCTGCAGTCAGGAGCAATACATAATTGAATACCGAGCAAATCAGTGAACTGGTTGTTGACTCACTGGAAAATATCAAAGGCCAGCATATTGAAGTGTTTGATGTGCGCAGCCTGACACCCATCACTGATTGCATGATCATCGTCACCGGAACGTCCAGTACTCACATCAAAGCCATGGCTGATGAAGTCATTGTGAACGCCAAAAAGGCAGGTGTGCCGGTTCAGGGTATTGAAGGTCGTGGTCAGGCTGACTGGGTCTTGGTCGACCTTGGTGATGTGATTGTGCACCTCATGTTATCTGCAACACGGGCGCTTTACCGTCTGGAGGACTTGTGGAACATGAAGGCTCTGGTTAAGGCCAATCAGTCGGATATGCCGTGAAGATCAATCTGATTTCTGTCGGGACCCGCATGCCAGACTGGGTGCAGGAAGGGGTGTTGGAGTACAGCAAGCGCCTGCCCGCGGAATTCAGTCTGCATTGCATCGAAGTGCCGCTGGGTAAACGCACCAAAAACAGTGATACCCAGCAAGCCATGCGTCAGGAAAGTGAGGCGCTGCTCAGTCGATTGTCGGTGCGCGACCATGTGGTAGCGCTGGATGTGTTGGGGCGCTCACTGAGTACCGAAGCCATGGCCGCGCGGGTCGGTGCAATCCGCGATGACGGCAGGCACCTCAGTCTGTTGGTGGGTGGGCCTGATGGTCTCAGCCCGGAGTGCCTGCAACGCGCAGACGAAAAGTGGTCGCTATCGGCGTTAACCTTGCCACATCCGCTGGTGCGAATTGTGTTGGCCGAGCAGATTTACAGGGTATGGAGTGTGCTGTCGGGCCATCCCTATCATCGGGCGTAAATACAGTTTTTCGTCAAGTCTGGACAGAATTAGAAACCCATGTAAACTTATCTTCCAAATACCTGTCCTATAAGCAATTCAAGCGTTTTTTTCAGGCAGGTAGTTGAGCCGGGTGGCATGGTCAAAAAATTCAGGTTAGATGCACATAAGCATGAAATCCAGATTTTCAACCGACGCTTGTTAGTAGCAGGCGGAGTTGTCTGCCTGTTGGCGATGATCCTGATTGGCTGGATGATCAATCTGCAGTTTTTTAATCATGTTTACTACTCCGAGCGTTCAGAAGGCAATCGCCTGCATTCCCAATTTATTCCGCCAACGCGGGGATTGATCTACGATCGCCAGGGTGTACTGGTCGCCGATAACAGGCCCATTTTCAACCTCACCGTTGTGCGTGAAAATGCCGCTGACTTTGAAGAATCTGTTGAACTGTTACGCCGTGAAATAGGTTTGACTGAAGAGGACCTGGAAGAATACCAGACACGTCTCAGTCGTCGGGCTGTGCCGCACACCTCTGTGCCGCTAAAGTTTCAGCTCACCGATGATGAAATTGCGCACATCGCGGTCAATCAGCATAAGTTGCCCGGCATTGCCGTTGAAGCCCAGTTGGTGCGCTACTATCCCTTTGGAGAGTCGATTGCGCATGCCCTTGGTTACGTTTCTGAAATCAATCGGGACGAACTTGAGGGTATGTCTGAGGAAGATGTGCGCGACTACCGCGGCACCCATCAGATTGGCAAAACCGGTATCGAAAAAACGTACGAAGACTTCATGCATGGCCGTGTGGGTTTTGAAACTGTCGAAAAAAACAATCGAGGCCGTGTGACGCGCGTTCTGGGTCGCACAGACCCCGAGCCTGGCCGTGATTTGCAGTTGCATCTGGATGTCTCGCTGCAACTGGCTGCTGAGGCTGCGCTGGGCGACCGTCGCGGTGCAATCGTGGCAATTGAGCCAACGACCGGTGGAATTCTCGCCATGGTCAGCAAGCCCGGTTACGACCCCAACTTGTTTGTGACCGGAATTTCCCGCGACCAGATGGCAGAACTTAATAGCTCCCGGCATTCACCCATGTTCAATCGGGCTATCAACTCGCGGGTGCCAGGATCAACAATAAAGCCGTTTATTGGTTTGGCAGGTCTTTATCATGGCATTGTCACTCCGGAAACCATGATTGCCGACCCTGGGTTCTATCGGTTGCCGGGTCGGGCGCGACCCTATTACGACTGGACGTGGTGGGTAGATAAATCCGGACATGGGCCGGTTGACCTGGAGCGAGCGATTTATCAGTCCTGTAACACCTATTTCAGCCATGTAGCCGTCGAGTTGGGTATTCAAAGCATCCATGATTACCTGTTGACCTGGGGTTTTGGGGCTAATGCCAGCATTGATGTGCCTCAGGCCAATCGAGGTATTGTGCCTTCTCCTGCATGGAAGCGGGCAGTCAAAAATGAGCCTTGGTATCCGGGCGAAACCCCCGCAGAAGGCTTTGGTAACGGTATGTTCCAGGCGACCACTCTGCAGATGGCCAGCGCCGTCGCTACTATTGCCAATCATGGTGTGATGAAACGTCCGCGTTTTCTGAAGGCTGTAAATGATGGCACTAACGAATTTTCTGACATCCTCTTTGACGGCGAGGAAATGTCGCAGCCACTGCTGCCATCTGCAGAAGATCTGGCTCTGGTACGTCGTGCCATGGAGCATACCGTCAGCAAGCCTTATGACCGCAATCTTCGTCGTCAGGAAGGAACCGCCTATCCCTTTGTAGCGGGTGCCGAGCCGCTGGCTTACCCGATGGGCGGCAAGTCAGGAACCGCGCAGGTTGTGGGTGTGCAGGTCGATGGTAGTGGCAATCGGATAGAGCCGGATCAGATCAGCGATGAGCATTTGAATCACGCAATGTTTATAGCCTTTGACGCTTCTCCGCAATCGAGAATCGCAGTCGCAGTGTTTGTGGAGAATGGCGAGGGTGGCAGTTCGGTTGGTGGGCCGTTGGCCAGACAGGTTCTTGATGCCTATATGCTGCCAATACTCGAGAAAGAGGCAGCCGGGCAGGAGAGCATGTTACTGACAAGTGGACCGTAACACGTTAACATCCGCGAGCTTTAACAAGGGCTCGCTTTCTAGAACCCGAACTTAAGAGAACGCGCTTTGAACCTTAAATTATGTCTCCTGTCATCCAGCGTGCTGTTGCTGGCGGCCTGTCAAAGCGCATCTGTCCCGCCGTCTTCAACAACAGCACCCGTTGCAAATGCCGGTCGATACAGTATTTCGCAGGACCGAGCGCCATCGCAGGCTCTGGATGTCTCACAGATCCGTGAAGTCATACCGGTGCCGCTGAATCGAACCATGGCCGGCAACCGCTCTCCCTATACCGTTAATGGTCGCAGCTATCGCGTCATGCAAACTGAAGAGGGTTTTCAGCAAACGGGCCTCGCATCATGGTATGGGGAAAAATTTCACGGCCACCAGACGTCCAACGGTGAAATTTTTGACATGTATCAGGTGTCAGCAGCACATACCGGTCTGCCTATCCCGAGTTTTGTCAGGGTAACCAATCTGGAAAATCAGCGCAGTATTGTAGTGAGAGTCAATGATCGCGGGCCTTTCCATAATGACCGGGTCATCGATCTTTCTTATGCAGCCGCGTACAAGCTGGGTTTCTCGAATCAAGGCACAGCGTTGGTACATATTGAAGCGATAGTGCCTTCTCAGAATGTCATACTGGCGGCCAATACGGCGACCAACCCTGCCACCTCGGTGACTGCTTCAGCGGCCGCGGCCGCGGGTGATCGTTATCTTCAGGCTGGTGCGTTTTCAGACTTGCGGGCCGCACAGCGTTTATCTGACCGCCTGCGTGATCTCACCAGTCGCCCGGTGTTTATACGCTCCATTCAGGCAGCCGATACCAGTCAGCAGTTGCATCGTGTGCGGGTTGGCCCCATATCTGACCCGAGTGAGATCGAGAGAATTTCTGACCTGATGCAGTCCGCAAATCTGGGGCAACCCTACGTGGTTGAAGAATGATGTTACACAACAGGATTTTTGGTATGACAAATAAAGCACAATCAGGAGTTACCCCATTGAGTCGGACAAACCGGTGCCTTGCGTTATTACTGGCTGGGTCTGTCGCCCTCAGCACATCCGTGTTGTCGTTTGCGCAAACGACACCCGCGCCTGCACCGGCGCCAACCGCAATGCCTTCGCCGGCGATACAAGCCATTGTGCCGAGAGCGCCGGACATCGCCGCCAGCAGTTATATTCTGATTGATGCTGTAACCGGTCATGCCATCATGGAGTTAAACTCCGACGAAGCTCTGCCGCCTGCCAGTCTCACCAAAATTATGACAGCCTATGTCGCTGAGTACGAAATTGACAATGGCAACCTGAGTCTGAATGATCAAGTGTTTATCAGCGAAAGAGCATGGCGTACCCAAGGCTCCAAGACCTTTGTGGACGTCAACAGCTACGTTCGGGTCGAGGATCTGTTGCGCGGCATTATCATCCAGTCGGGCAACGATGCCAGTGTCGCGATGGCCGAACATATTGCCGGCAGCGAAGAAGCGTTTGCGGATCTGATGAATCAGCATGCCCGCCGCCTGGGCATGAACAGTTCTTATTTTGTGAACTCAAGCGGCCTGGATGACACGGGTCAGACCAATCTGATGTCTGCCCGTGATCTGGCGACGTTGGCGCGGGTCAAGATTCTTGAGCACCCCGTGCACTACCGTATGTATGCAGAGCGTGAGTTCACGTTTAATGGTATCAGCCAGCCCAATCGAAATACCCTGCTGTTCCGGGACAATACCGTCGATGGTATGAAGACTGGCTGGACAACTCCGGCGGGATACTGCCTGGTCGCCTCTGCCGAGCGTGATGGCATGAGGCTGATCGCTGTTGTAATGGGAACAGCCAGCGAAGAGGCGCGTGCTGTTGAAGCACAGAAAATGCTCAGTTATGGCTTCCGGTTTTTCGAATCACACCGACTGTTTGAAGCCAATCAGGTGGTTGAATCACTGCGCATCTGGTCTGCCGCCGAGAATACCATCGACGTTGGTATTCCGAGTGAGGTGCTGATTACTCTGCCGCGCGGCCGGGCCGGCGATCTGGTAACCACGCTTAGCACACAGGAAACATTACGCGGTGCAATTGAAGCGGGTCAGGTGCTGGGCAGTGTGCAGGTCACGCTTGATGACGAGGTGTTGTACAGTGGCGATGTTGTTGCGATGAAGTCATTGGAACGCGGTGGTCTGCTCAAACGCCTGATGGACGCATTGACCCTGTTCTTTATGGGTTTGTTTGGTTGAATATGCAAAATATCAACAGTGATAATACGCTCGAGGCCCCCAGAATCACGTTTCCTTGCCGCTATCCGGTCAAGGTCATGGGTGAAGCGCACGCAACTTTCCATGCAGAGGTCAGAGCGGTGTTCAGCCGACATGCTCCCGGTGTGCAAGATGAGCATGTCAGTGTACGACCCAGTACCAAGGGCAACTATGTGGCAATCACTGTTGTTATTGAAGCAACTGGCAAGGAGCAGCTGGAATTTTTGTTTGCGGAGCTGAAGACTCTTGCCGCTGTCAAGCTGGTGTTATGAGTGACCCTGGTAGTCCTGAAAAAAATCGCCGGTTAATTGTTCGTCAGCTCGGTTTGACCGACTACGAACCCATCTGGCGGGCCATGCAGTCCTTTACTGACTCGCGGCAGCAAGATACCCCGGATGAGCTTTGGTTGTTGTCCCATAGGCCTGTTTTTACACAAGGTCAGGCGGGCAAAGCGGAACATGTGTTGGCGCCGGGTCAAATTCCTGTGATTCAGATCGATCGGGGCGGGCAGGTAACGTATCATGGGCCAGGGCAACTGGTGGTTTACCTGCTGATTGATGTCCGCCGCGCCAGTATTGGCGTGCGTGAGTTGGTCAGTATCATCGAGCAGGCAATTGTGGACACCCTTGCCGGTGTAAAAATATCTGCGCAACCCAGAGCCGGTGCGCCGGGAGTCTATGTTGGTGACGCAAAAATAGCCGCCCTCGGATTACGCATCCGGCGCGGCTGCTCCTACCACGGTATGAGTCTGAACGTTGCGATGAATATGGAGCCGTTTAATCGGATAAACCCATGCGGATATCTGGGACTGCCAGTGACGCAAGTGATTGATCACACGCCGGGCATTGACCCGGAATCACTGATGGAATCCATGGAAAAACAAGTGCTGCAGAACCTGATACTGCAGCTTGGTCCCTATAGCTGGATAGATGTAAGGCAGGAGTTGTAGTTTCATGTCAACACAACAAGAAGTGACGGGCAGACGAAATGTGCTGGTAGAAGGCGAAAAACTGCGCGGTGCAGAAAAGGTCGCGCGTATACCCGTCAAAGTAATTCCGACCGTGGAATTGCCGGTAAAACCCGACTGGATCAGAGTGCGGATTCCGGCTTCCCCCAAAATTGCGCAGATCAAAGAGCAACTGCGTAAACACAAGCTGGCTTCGGTGTGTGAAGAGGCGTCCTGTCCCAATCTGGGTGAGTGCTTCAGTAACGGCACTGCGACTTTTATGGTGATGGGTGAAATCTGCACCCGGCGCTGCCCTTTCTGTGATGTGGCACACGGCAAGCCCAAGCCTCTGGATGAGAACGAGCCGCGACAGCTGGCGCAGGCGATCTCTGAAATGGGACTGCGTTATGTCGTGATTACATCGGTAGACAGAGATGATCTGAAAGACAGCGGTGCGCAGCATATTGCCAACTGCATCACCGAAACCCGTCACTACAACCCTGGTATCAAAGTGGAAGTATTGGTGCCAGATTTCCGCGGCCGTATGCGGGCTGCGCTTGATATTCTTGAAAAGACACCGCCGGATGTGTTTAATCACAACCTCGAGACTGTGCCCCGGTTGTACAAACAGGCGCGGCCCGGTGCAGACTATCAGTGGTCACTGGATCTGCTGAAGCAGTATAAGGCCAGGCAACCCGATGTGCCGACCAAGTCAGGTTTGATGCTGGGGCTAGGTGAAACTAAAGAAGAGGTGATGCAGGTGTTGCAGGACCTCAGAGCGCATAACGTTGAAATGATCACATTGGGCCAGTATCTGCAACCCAGTCGTAACCATCTTGCGGTGCAGCGTTTTGTCCATCCGGACGAATTTGAAGAGTTGCGTTTATTTGGTGAGGCACTGGGGTTTAAACAGGTTGCCAGTGGTCCAATGGTGCGTTCGTCCTACCATGCTGACAAGCAGGCGGCGGGTGAGTCAGTTAAATGAGTGTGTCAATTCGCGCGTCGCAGCTCAGAATACGAAGGTCAACAGGAGAAGGCATGAGTTTCAGGCAGGTAAAAATCAGACAGATCAGGCGCTTCAGTGCCCTTTGCGCCCTGTTGGTGCTGGTGGTTATGCCTTCCGCGCATGCTGCTAACCCGCTGGTTCGTGTTACCTCAACCTATGGTGACTTCACCATGGAGCTGCTTCAGGACAGAGCACCGGATACGGTGTCCAATTTTCTGGGGTACGTTGACCGTGGCGAATTCAGCCGCATGGTTATCCACCGCTCGGAAACAGATTTTGTGATTCAGGGCGGACAGTTCCGATGGCTTGGCGACTGTGTCAATTTGATCGCCAGCAATTGTGGACCCGCGTTTGTCCCCGTTGGCCCAATCGTTGTTAATGAACCCGGCGTTTCTAATGTGCGTGGCACTGTTGCGATGGCGAAACAGGATGGCTTCCCGAACAGCGCCACGAATCAATGGTTTATTAACCTGGCAGATAATTCCACCAATCTGGATGTTCAAAACAGTGGTTTTACTGCGTTCGCGCGGATTCTGGGCAGCGGCATTAATGTTGCCGATGCCATCAACGATCTGCCCACCACCTTCGTCAGCGAATCGGTAGCAGCGTTGCCGGTTCGAGATTACACGGCGTCGAATACTGGCCCGGTGGAAAAAAATCTGGCGATGTTCAGTGTTTACCGGGTTCAACGCTACAGCGAAAGCATGCACGTGTTCGATTTTGGTACTGGCCTGCTGAACACCTATGTGAATGCGGGTGCAACTATTGGTAATGTCGGATTGTTGATGCGTATTGTTGAAGATGCAGCACAAACGGTGTTTCAGGTAGAGCCGCGAAGCATCATCCCCCTTGCCATTTCTCCAGCGGGAATGGGTTCTTATTCAGACAGCGACCAGCGTCTGCGTATTCCTCAGGTTGAACTTAATCGCAACGGACAAGTAAGTGTCATCAACAATGTGGTCATGCGCTTGATTGATCCGGTAAGGTTGAGATTTGTCATAGAATCATTCCAATAAATCCTGAGATCAGAAGCAGGCAGTCGATGCGTCTGATCAGGTACAGAGTTTATCCCGTCTCACAATAAGAAAAACCAGCATGGCAGGAGCATGTAAGCAATGAGTACAGCGCGCGGAGAGTTCAGTTCACGATTTGGTTTCCTGATGGCCGCCACAGGTTCTGCGGTAGGCCTTGGAAACATCTGGGGTTTTCCCACCAATGCAGCGAGCAATGGTGGGGCTGCGTTTTTGTTTACCTACGTCATTCTGGCCTTTGTGATGGCCTATCCTGCATTTATGGCAGAGTTGATCATCGGTCGGTATTCTAAGTCCAACGCTGTTACCGCCCTGCGTGGTCTGGCGACTTCCCCTGGAGTTGCGCGCATTGGTGCCGGAGTCGGTTTTGCAGGGATGATTACGGTCACACTGATACTGAGTTTTTACGCAATCATCAGCGGGTGGATGCTGGCCTATATGTTTGCTGCAATGGCCGACATTGCGCGTCTGGAAAGTGCGTCAAGCTGGTTGACTCAGTCTGGCACTACTCGTGATGCTGTGTTTGCAGGAATTTTTTACCTGTTAACCATCTACATTGTGGTTGCTGGGGTGAGAAATGGTATTGAGAAATGGTCTTCAAGATTGATGCCATCGTTGTATCTCATCCTGATCATTTTAATTGTTTACGTGCTCACTTTGGATGGCGCGATGGAAGGCCTGCGCATGTATCTGGTACCTGACTTCAGCAGAGTTGCCGATCCACAATTGATCTTGAGCGCGATGGGACAGGCATTCTTTTCACTGTCGCTGGGCGTTGGCACCATGCTGATTTATGGTTCTTATGTCAGTAAAAAGGAAAATTTGCCTGCTATTGGTGGCATGGTTACGGTGATGGATATGTCGGTCGCCGTCCTGGCTGGTTTGCTGATTTTGCCCGCTATGTCAGTCGCTCAGTTAAATGGCATCCAGATCTATGATGACCAAGGCGCTCTCATAGCCGGTCCAGCATTGATTACCTCAGTGCTGCCCGCGTTGTTTGATCAGATGGGTGATGGCGGAATTTTGGTCGCGCTGGCATTTTTTGCGCTGATGTCGATTGCAGCGCTGACGTCATCAATTTCTATGCTGGAAGTGCCTGTTTCCTATTTTGTAGAGGACCGAGGCGTTTCCCGCCGCAAAGCGGTCATTCTGTTGGGGGCTCTTGCAGCATCGGTCAGCATGGTGATTATCTGGAATTTTGGATTGTTGTTTGACTGGGTAGTTCGTCTGACAACAGAATTCAGCCAACCCTTGTTGGGTTTCTTCTTTGCGGTTTTTGCGGGCTGGATCTGGAATCGTAATGCATTGCTGGCAGAGATCAAACAGGGTTATCCAGAGGCAGAGACGGGGTTGTTCTGGCGAATCTGGCCTTGGTACATTAAATTCGTTTGCCCGTTGATCATACTGGCGGTTTATGTCCAGTTAATAATCTGAATCACAACTTGTTGAGTGCAGCGCAAAAAGCGTCGATTTCGGTGTCGGTGTTGTAATAGTGCACCGACGCCCGGTTGATATCCCCGAGCTTGCGCTCAGGGAAATCCAGCAGCGTATTCTGGCGCCGCACAACCGAGGTATTAATGTGATGATGGCGCAGGTGCGCCTGAATCGCCTGCGCCGGGTGCAGGGCGCTACTGAACGTGACAATTCCGCTGAGCCGTGCGCCACGCTCGTGTACGCTGATCCCCGGTATGGTGGTTAACGCTTCGCGTAGCGTTGCTGCAAGCCGGCCGACTGTTGATTCAATCTGCTGAAGTCCTGTATCCAGAGCATAATCCGCAGCAACGGCTAAACCAATTTTGCCGGCAACAAAGTGTTCCCACACTTCAAAGCGCCGCGCGTCGTCGCGCAGCGCGTAGTGATCCCTCGACAACCAGTCAGCCGCTTGCAGATCAATACTCTGTGGTTGAAGGTAATCCAGAATACTGTGGCGTACATACATGAATCCGGTTCCGCGCGGCCCACGCAGGTATTTTCGGCCCGTGCCGGTGAGCATGTCGCAACCCAGTTCATTAACGTCCAGATGCAGTTGCCCGGCTGATTGGCAGGCATCCAGTAAATACAGAATGCGGTGCTTCTGTGCGAGCTTGCCCACTGCTGCGGCTGGCTGAATCACACCGCTCTGGCTGGCAATATGTGTCAGTGCTATCAGTCTCACATCATTGCCGAGGCTGCTTTCCAGCGAGTCCAGACAGATCAAACCCTCACTGTCATTGGGAATCACATCAATTTTGACGCCCTTATGCCGGGAAAGATGCAAGAGACTAAGATAATTGCTGGCGTATTCGGATTGACCGGTCACAATCCGGTCGCCGGCCTCAAACGGAACAGACAGCAATAACTGTGTCCAGGCGCGCGTGCAATTCTCAGCAAAGGCAATTTCCCGGGGAGCACAATTGAGCAAGGTCGCAAAGGCATGGTAAAAGTTATCAGCCAGCGCACTTTGCATGTCAGCTGCCTCGTAACCACCGATGCGCTGTTCCAGCAACAAATGCTGAAACACTGCCTCAGTAACGGCGCGGGGTTGCAGAGCAGAGCCGGCGTTATTGAAGTGAATCAGATCGCTGCAAGCGGGCGTGTCACTGCGAACCTGATCCAGGTTAATCAGCATGGGTGTCATGCCAGTTTTATTGCGCGGCCATGGTTATAGACTTCAACCAGCTGTGAATGCATGGCCTTCACCGCAGTATTGTAGTCTTCTTCATCCAGCACAAACTGCATGTCTACCTGTCGCATACACTGATGAACGCCCAGAATATCAACACCGGCATCCGCCAGTGCCTTGGCTGTGCGCGCCAGCATGCCCGGTATCTTAAGATCGCTGCCGATGGCGGATACTATGCAGACTTTGCGGACATTGATCTCAGCGCCTGGAAATAGCTCTGCCATGGCGGCCTGAATGCGCTTGACAGTTTTCAGGTTGGCTGACAGATAGTGGGTGATGGTGTTGGCATTCAGGTCTTTGTTAATGACCTGAGCCTTAAAGCGCATAATCTGACCGAGGAACTTTTCTTCGTAGTGCGACAGATCGCCGACCATATCCTGATCGAACAGTTCAATGGCATAGACCCCCATCCGCCCGGCCACAATTTCAACACATGGAGAGTCGCTGACATAATCGCGCGTGATTAACGTGCCGCTATGATCGGGCTCAAAGGTATTCTTTACGCGCAGGTGTATATTGTTCTGCCGCAAGCCTTTGGCGGCACGCGGATGAATGGCTTCCATGCCAAGGTTCGCCAGTTGATCAGCAACATCGTAATTGGTCCTGCCTATAGGTACGGCTTTATTTTCCCCAACAATGCCTGGGTCGGCGCTGCTCAGGTGAAATTCTTTGTGGATAATCGCTTCACGTGCGCCTGTCAGCACAGCGATACGGCTGAAAATCATTTCACTGTAACCGCGATCGAAGATGGCCATTAAACCGCCTTCGCAATGACTGTATCCGGTTGCTATCGGTAATTGCGTCCTCAGGTCCAGTCCCTCAAAGGCGCGCTGGATGTTTTCGTCCAGCGAAGCATGTTTGCTGCTGGCCCAACCGGAAAGATCTACAAAGCAGGCATTCAGTCCGTGCAGTTGCAGCAGTCGCGCTGTGTTCCAGGCGCTGTGAATTTCTCCAAGGCTGGCCAGCATCTCGCGCACAGTTTGCAGATAATCGGAGAGCGCAAAATGTCCGTTTTGACATAGGCTGGCAACATCTTCAAGCACTTTGCTGGCGTCATTCAACCTGCTTTCAATAAAGAGATTTGCCTCGGCAATGTGTTGCTTGCCGTGCGCAGTAAACAAGTCGCTGTTGATCTCAAGGATTCTTGCGCGTAGAACATCAAAAGCATCACGCCAGCTCTGTTGTTCTTCAGCATCTGAAAACAAGGCATAAATACCGGGTTGTCCGGTCTTTTTATGCTCGAGCAGCATGTTGGTGATACCTGAATAGGCAGAGACCACAAAAACACGTTGGTAGTAGTGACCGTTCAACGCAGAGTTCATAAAAATATTCTTGCGCACGGCATCAAACTGACTCATTGAGGTTCCGCCGATTTTTTCGACAGTGTGCCCCGATGGTTGAGTAGATGAGTCTGGTAATGTCATGTCAGATCCTGCGCTGTTTATCGGTTGGAAAAAGTGCCAAGGCCCGCGATTATAACGCAGCATTTCCCGAATTCTACACTGGGACTGCCACCGTCTGACTATTCAAGGACATGGGAAAACCCAAATTGGGCATTGGAGTTTCCTGACTGGCTCATGCTCAGCCATGAAATACGCGATGACACAATCAAAAGCGGCGCGGTTGTTTTGCCCGGCCAGTTGCTCAGAGCGCGAGATGCATCATCGCGCAGTTCATTTCTAAACTCGTCCGCATGTTCTTTGCAGTACACCGAGAAGTTATCTAAATTCATATAACATCTGTTTTAGAAAATTGACCAATATAAACGACGCCTGCCGGCAGGTCTGGAAGGGGCGGTCATCAGGATAACTGCGAGTAATGGCCCCGGCCGAAAGCTTGCCGGTCCGTGGTAGTGAGTATCGGGTTTGATGTGCCATAAAGTTGAGATTGACTACTTGCTGGCGTGTCGTGTGCTATTGTGAAGCGTGCCTCAGGGTGCACTGAGAACATAATTTTCACCAAGTGCAGATTTAGACATCGGGGGTAGCAGCAGTGGGTCAGGACAAAATAAAGTTTTTGTTAAAAGAGCTTAATCAGGAATTGGCGTTAGCAGACAATCTTGATGAGGACACCCTTGAGTTGGCCAGGCAGCTTGAAAGGGATATGGAACAGCTGATTGAACGATCGGAGCCGGTTGCGGCCGGATTGGAGAATGCGATTGCTCTGGAAGCGAGATTCACGGCTACCCACCCGGTCGCGGAACGTATACTGCGGGAGTTGATTGCCGTATTGGGGCGTATGGGGATCTAGGTTCGGCCAGGAAGTTTTATGCCGCTGAATCCAAGGCAGACATGTTCCATCAGCATCCAGGCCGGCACGGTGTGCATGCCCTTGATGGCAAGGTCAACATCACGAGCCTCGACGATTAATGCATTGACCTGATCGTGGCTCAAGCGACGCAACGCCTTTTTTAGCAGGGGCTGGCGGTTGTTCCAGATGCGCTGTCGCTGAAAGATATCGTCAATACGCGCTCCATCCGTAATCTCTCGCAACATTGTCGACAGCTGACGCAGCTCTTTGCAGATCATGGCATTGAGCGGCAGTAACTCCTGCCCCTCTTGCTGCATTCTTTGCAAGGTGCGCACGGCACGTGCGCTTTCGCCGCCAAGACAGGCATCAATCAATCCAAATACATTAAACCTAGCATTGTCAGCCACGGTGCGGGCGATATGTTCGATACTGAGATGCATACCGCTGCCGAACAGAAGGTGCAGTTTTATGATCTCTTGATCAGCGGCCAGCATGTTTCCTTCAATCCGGTCAGCCAGCAGTTTGATCGCATCTTTATCCATAGTGATGGCAAAGTCCGATAGCCGGTTTTCTATCCATGACAGCAGCTTGTCAGCTTCAAGCGGGTAGATCTGAACCAGCAGCAGCTGGCTTTCCAGTTTGCTGAACCACTGAGTCTTGATGGTTGCTGCTTCTATTTTGGGGCTGCTCAGCAATAACAAATTATCAGGACTGGCGTGTTGCAGATACTCAGCCAATACCTTGCGGGCTGACTCTTCAAGTTTGCTGCTTTTGAGATTGAGCTCAATCAGTTTCTTGTCCGCAAACAAGGACAAGCTATTGCCGGCAGCTATGAGAGTGCCCCAATTGAAATTGGCATCAACATCATAACGTTCGCGTTCGGTAAAGCCCTGTGATGTGCAGATCGTTCTGATCAGATCGGTGCAGTCACGCATCTGCAGGGGCTCATCGCCACTGAGCCAGCAGGCAAGTGGCAATTTTTTGCTTAACGCTGATCGCAGTTGATTGGCATAAACTTTCATAAGGTCAGTTCACGTAAGCGGCGGATTATGAAGTCTGCCATGTCCTGACGCATGTCATTGAGAGTTTGTTCCACACCGTTATTGCTGCCACTGATGTTGGCCGTGTCTTCGTAAAAACTGCCGCTGACTTCCACCGTTTCTGGTCCATCAAGCAACTGTCCCGACAGGTAAACGCTGGCATCAACCTGTAATGTCAGCGCGTATTGGCCCGCGCCGCCACGATTATTAAGCGTCACTGCGCGGCGCTCCAGGCGTTCAGGTGATAATCTGAGCTCGAGCTCGTCGCCCGGCACTGCTGGCACAGCGACGCCATTGGCCACCAGCGCGTCACGCAGTACCTCTGCCAAAGGGTACCGTCCACCGGGATAGGACAGCGCCAGTTCACTGATGGGCAGGGCTGCTTGATCTGTTCCGCGCAGGGTAAATCCGCAGCCTATCAGCAGGCTGCACATCAGCAGAACAAACCCGACCCTTGGGGATCGCATCAGGACACCACGATGTTAACGAGTTTCCCGGGCACCACAATCACTTTGCGCACGGTGAGTCCATCGGTGAACTTACACACGTGACTGTCTGCCAGTGCGAGTCGTTCAATGATGGATTGATCACAGTCTTTGGGCACGGTCAGTTTGCTGCGCAGTTTTCCGTTTACCTGAATGACCATGTGCACCTCATCCTGCACAAGGGCGGCATTGTCGGCCGCTGGCCATGGGCAGTTGATAATGGCGTCGGCGTGGCCCAGATGTTTCCACAAGGCATGGCAGAAGTGCGGCACAATCGGAGACAGTGCCAACAGAATAATCTCCAGCGCCTCATGCACCACACTCAGACTGGTGCGTGCCACTGTTGTATCGCCATGTATGTCCTGTTCTTCCTGAAATTTTGTCACTGTGTTGACCAGTTCCATCACTGCCGCAATTGCCGTGTTGAAGGTCTGACGACGACCGATATCATCACCGACCTTCAATAAGGTGCTGTGGGTTTTCAGGCGCAACGCCTTTTGTTCACTGTTCAGCGGCAGTTCTCTGAAGTCGATAATGTTGGCAGCATTGTGCGCAATCATTGTTCGCCACAGTTTGCGTAGAAAGCGTGCGCTGCCTTCGACGCCGCTGTCTGACCACTCCAAAGACTGATTCGGTGGTGCCGCAAACATGGTAAACAGTCTTACTGTGTCAGCACCGTATTGTTCAATGAGCGCGGCTGGTTCGACAGTATTGCCCTTGGATTTGGACATTTTGCTACCATCTTTTAACACCATTCCCTGAGTCAGCAGCCGCACAAACGGCTCGTCGGAGCTGATCAGCCCTTCGTCTCGCATCAGCTTATGGAAGAAACGCGCATACAACAGATGCAAAATTGCATGTTCGATACCACCAATGTACTGGTCGACTGGCAACCAATAGTCAGCGCGCTTGTCCAGCATGCCAGTTTTCAAGTCAGGGCAGGCGTAACGTGCGTAGTACCAGGAAGACTCCATAAACGTGTCAAAGGTATCGGTTTCACGTTCGGCGTCCGCTGCGCATTTTGGACATTTAACCTGATAGAACTCAGGCATGCGTTTGATTGGTGATCCGGCATCGGTAAAACTGACATCTTCAGGCAGAATCACGGGTAATTCGTGTTCAGGTACGGGGACCGGGCCACAATGCTGGCAGTTGATGATCGGGATAGGAGTGCCCCAGTATCGCTGACGGGACACGCCCCAGTCTCTGAGACGAAAGTTGACCTGCTTTTCTCCTTTTCGACGCTGTCTCAACCACGCTTCAATGGCATTAAACGCGCTGGCAGAATCAAGGCCATCAAACTCGCCTGAGTTAATCAGAATGCCTTTCTCGGTAAACGCTTTTTCGTTCAGATCACAGGACTGACCATCAAGTGCAGGCTCGATGACCTGTTTGATGGGCAGGCTGTATTTTTGTGCAAACTCAAAGTCACGCTGATCATGCGCCGGCACGGCCATCACCGCACCAGTTCCATAGGTCATCAGCACAAAATTCGCCACATACACCGGCACCCGTTCCTGTGTAATGGGGTGGATGGCTTTGATGCCGCTGTCCATGCCCATTTTTTCCATGGTAGCCATGTCAGCTTCGGCCACTTTCACGTGGCTTTGCTGTTGAATGAAGTCAGCCAATGCCGGATTGGCCAACGCTGCTCTTTCAGCCAGCGGATGTTGTGGAGCTACCGCGACGTAGGTTACACCCATCAATGTATCCGGACGCGTGGTATAAACGCTGAGTTGCTCATCCTGGCTCTCGACGCCAAAGCTCAGTTGAACGCCTTCAGAACGGCCAATCCAATTGGACTGCATGGTGCGCACTTCGTCCGGCCAGCCATCCAGCTTGGCAAGATCATCCAATAATTCTTGTGCGTAAGCGGTGATTTTTATAAACCACTGGGGGATTTTGCGGCGCTCAACCAGTGCACCCGAACGCCAGCCCCGGCCGTCAACAACCTGCTCATTGGCCAGAACGGTTTGATCCACAGGATCCCAGTTAACTTCGGCTTCTTTTTTGTACACCATGCCTTTTTCAAACAGGCGTGTAAAAAACCACTGTTCCCAGCGATAGTAATCCGGGTCACAGGTTGCCAGTTCACGGCTCCAGTCATAAGCGTATCCCAGCTGTTTCAGCTGTTTGCGCATGTAATCGATGTTGCTCCACGTCCATGTGGCAGGCGCAATATTGCGCTTCATAGCAGCGTTTTCTGCCGGCAGACCAAACGCATCCCATCCCATGGGTTGCAGTACATTTTTGCCAAGCATGCGTTGATGGCGGGCGATCACATCCCCGATCAGGTAGTTGCGAACATGCCCCATGTGCAGGTGACCACTGGGGTAGGGGAACATGGACAGGCAGTAAAATTTTTCTTTGGTGCTGTCTTCACTGACTTTAAAGGATTGGTGAAGTTCCCAGTACTGTTGGGCTTCATTCTCCACATCCTGTGGCTGGTACTGCGCATCTGCCTGTGTATTCATGTTGGTCTGCAATGTCTCAAAAAAACGATCTGTCAAAAAGTTGTGTGCTACTGCTGTTGCTCTGGATAATAAGGGTTGTCAAAGCCCAGGGCTTCCAGTATCTGTGCTTCTAGTGTTTCCATTTCCAGGGCTTCTGATGCAGATTCATGGTCAAAACCACTTAGATGAAGCATGCCGTGGATCAGCATATGCGCCCAGTGCGCAGGCAGGCTTTTGGCCTGTGCAGCCGCCTCACGGGCAACAATGGGTGCGCATATCACCAGATCACCCAAGGGTACTTCATCCAGGCTTTCCAGGACTGCGTCAGGCAGATCCGCGCTGAAGGACAGGACGTTGGTCGCATAGTCCTTTTGCCGGTATGCCAAATTGATTGCTGCTGACTCGACCTCATCCACTATCCGCAGCCCAAGACTTAAAGGTTTGTCGTGAACTGTCAGGTATTTAAAAGCGGTATCTCCCCAGGCTTGCAACTGTGTAGCTCCAGGCAAATCGATGCTGCTACTGTCATTGATGACATCAATAATCACGGTCATAAACGCTGCTGCCATCGGGATTTAAAGAGGTGATAGTGGTTTTTCGTTCATAGTCATCATAGGCTTCGACGATACGCTGAACTAGAGAGTGCCTGACCACATCTTTGGAGTCGAAGTAGTTAAACCCTATGCCATTGATCCCTTCAAGTACCTTGATGACATGCACAAGCCCTGATCTGGTGCCTTTGGGAAGGTCGATCTGTGTCACATCGCCTGTGATCACCGCGGTAGAACCAAAGCCGATACGTGTTAAGAACATTTTCATCTGTGACACGGTGGTGTTCTGGCTTTCATCCAGAATGATAAATGAACCGTTCAGGGTTCTGCCACGCATGTACGCCAGGGGTGCTACCTCGATAACATTTTTTTCAATCAACCGGGTGACTTTTTCAAAGCCCAGCATTTCATAGAGGGCATCGTAGAGTGGTCGCAGATACGGATCGATTTTTTGGCTGAGATCACCGGGTAGGAAACCAAGCTTCTCGCCAGCCTCCACAGCTGGGCGTACCAGTAGCAGCCTTTTTACCTTGTCCTGCATGAGAGACTCTACGGCGCAGGCTACAGCAAGATAAGTTTTGCCGGTGCCGGCAGGGCCGATACCAAAATTGATATCCATGGATTGTATGGATTCAACGTATCGACGCTGATGTTTGCCACGCGGTTTTACTGAGACGTGGGGCGTCTTGATCAATAAGGGTTTAAAGTCGTCGATTTCCTGAACAGTTTGTTGCCCTGGCTCAGCGATGGTGGCTGCAACTCCGGTATCCCGCAATGTCAGGTGCACCAGATCCGGAGTTATCTGCATGCCATCCGCTGTCCCCATATAAAGCGTTTCAAGAACGCGTACTGCCTCAGCGACTGAAGATGTTATTCCTGACAATTGAAATACGTTGCCACGCTGGCGAATCTGTATCGCTAACGCCTTTTCAATCTGATGGATGTTTTCATTCATTTGTCCGCACAGGTTGGCCAGACGATGCGTATTTTCAGGCTCCAGGGTGAGACTTTGAGTTTGCTGTTCAGTGGTCATGCCGCTCGGCTTATACCTCCGGAGACAGTTGTGCACGTGCGCAGCGGTCGCCTGTTGAGTAAGTAAACAAGCCGAGAGTATAGAGCAATTCCGCCTTAAAGTTCACCTGCCAGAGAGTTCGGAAATGCATCGGTTATTTTTACTTCTACAAACTGACCGATCAGGCTCAGATCATCCGATGAAAAATTCACCACCCGATTGTTTTCAGTGCGTCCAGCTAACAGGCTTACGCCGTGTCGCGCCGGGCCGTTGACCAGAATGCGCTGACGGGTGCCGACCATTCGTTCACTGATGCCGGCAGCCTGCCGCAGAATCTGTGCCTGCAGCACCGCAAGTCGGTGTTTCTTTTCCTGTTCACTGGTGTGATCAGGCAGGTCCGATGCCGGTGTTCCTGGTCGAGGACTGAATACAAAACTGAATGAGGTGTCATAACCTACCTCGATAATCAGATTCATAGTGTCTTCAAAATCCTTCTGGGTTTCGCCGGGAAATCCGACGATAAAATCAGAGGACAGGCTGATGTCAGGTCGTATGGCCTTGAGTTTCCGAATGATGGATTTGTATTCCAGAGCGGTATGGCCACGCTTCATGGCGGCCAGAATGCGGTCCGATCCACTTTGAATTGGAAGGTGAAGGTGGCTGACCAGTTCCGGTATATGTTTGTAGATCTCGATCAGATTGCTGCGAAATTCCACCGGGTGTGATGTGGTAAAACGAATCCGGTCAATGCCATCAACTGCTGCGATGTAGGTGATCAAGGTGGCAAAGTCAACGATTTCCCCGTCGTGACTCAGTCCACGATAGGCATTGACGTTTTGCCCCAGCAGATTGATCTCCCGGACGCCCTTGCTGGCCAGATGCACGGCTTCTGCCAACACATCATCCAGGGGGCGACTCACTTCTTCGCCACGGGTATAAGGGACTACGCAGAATGAGCAGTATTTGCTGCAGCCTTCCATTACCGTCAAAAATGCTTCGCATCCTGTCACGGAGGGTTCGGGCAAACGGTCAAATTTCTCGATTTCGGGAAAACTGATATCCACTACCGGGCCGAAGCCGTTGGATTTATTAAGCATTTCTGGCAATTTGTGCAGTGTTTGCGGACCAAAAACTACGTCCACATAAGGAGCTCGCTTGCCGATGGCAGCTCCTTCCTGACTGGCGACACAGCCACCCACTGCAATTTTGATGTCAGGTCTGGCTTTTTTTAAGCCCTTCCAGCGTCCCAGCTGGTGGAACACCTTTTCTTGGGCTTTCTCGCGGATAGAACAGGTATTCAGCAGCAGGATGTCAGCTTCTTCCGCAGTTTCAACCAGATCCGCGCCATGGGTTTCCTTCAGTAAATCAAGCATGCGCGAGGAGTCATACTCGTTCATCTGGCAACCATGGGTCTTGATAAAGATTTTTTTTCGCACTGTGCTGGTAGGATTATCACTGCTCATGTTTTACATCACTCAGAAGACATTCAGGGATTGACCCTGTCGAAAAGCCGCGGATTATATCAGCTAATTAGTGGTGCTGCTGTATCTGAGGGACCACTTTGAGCTACAATGACGGCCTTGACTAGGCACACCCCATTTGTTTTAACCGCGTTTTTGAGAGAGTACGATGGCCATCCGCCAGGAAATTTATCGCATCACCTTCCTCAACAAGGGCAAAATCTACGAGATTTTTGCCCGTCAGGTTTATCAGAGCGAGCTTTATGGCTTTATAGAGGTAGAAGAATTCCTGTTTGATGAGCGCAGTCAAATGCTGGTGGATCCCAGTGAAGAAAAGCTGAAAATGGAATTTCAGGACGTTAAGCGCAGTTTTATTCCGTTGCAGGCGATTCTGCGCATTGATGAAGTGGAAAAGACCGGGGTTGCTAAAATCAGCAGTGGCGACAATATCATGCCATTCCCTCTGCCAGCATTCGGAACGCGTAACTCTGGAAATACCGGCAACGAAAGCTGAGTCCGTACTACCCGTTGCGGTATCCTTCCGCGTCTTCGGGCAGCCTGTTTTTGTGACAGGCATTCAGTTTCAATTCAGACTCTCTGTTGTATAACGAAATCCGTAAGCACTGAATTCCAGATGTTTCCTTAGAAACGTTTTGGTTACCTAAACCGGTGCTCGTTTCAACGGAGGTCAGGACATGAAACTATTTCCAGCAACAGCAAAAACATCAGGCGCTCAGCGTTTGCTCAATAACATGTTAGTGGGCGCAGTCTGTGTGTTGACGGCTATCAGTGCAAACACGGCATCTGCTGACAGAATTTACACGACCGTTGTGCGAGAGACGATTTATCACTCCCCATCCAGAGTTGTTGTCTCACCAAGAGTCTTTATCCCAGTAAATCGTTCTGTTTATGTTGGCATTGGCAGCGGAACTGTAGTCTCTCATCAGCCACGGCAAACCGTCATTTACCGCGAAGTAACGCGGCATCACGATCGTCATGATGAAGATTATTACAGAGATAGCCGTTACCGCCGGGGTAGCGATTATCACAGCGTTAATGACAATCACAGCGTTAATGACTATCACAGAGACAACGACTATCACAGAGATAAAGACAATCGCGCTCACCCGGTTTGGGGCTATTCAGACCGTGGTCATGGCTACGGGTACAGGAACAAAGAGCCGGTGCGTGGTCGCTGGTCGGGTTCAGATCGACGCAGGGATGTGATCTACGTGGAGAAAGATGGTCGCCGCAATTCCAGTTACCGCGAAACCGAAAGACGCAGTGTTGAGATTCGGGATCGCAGCCGCTAAACACAGAATGTTGTCATACTCGTTTTATGGGAAGCGATGGTTTCATAAACCATCACTCCCCTTTGTTTACCATTCAGTCAGAGCCGACTAGTGTAATCAGCTCTCTGGTTCCAACGCGGCAAGCTCCACGCACAGCACAAACACCTGCATGGCTTCATCAATTTCCGCAAGGCTGGGGAAAGATGGTGCCAGACGAATATTGCTGTTCTGCGGATCCTTTTTGTATGGCCAGGTTGATCCTGCCGGCGTCAGTTTCACTCCAGCGCCCGCACACAGTTTAACGACCTTGTCGGCCATGCCGGGCAAAGTATCGAAGAGAATGAAGTAACCCCCGGCAGGCTTGTTCCAGTGGCCGAGCGGTTGTCCGTTAACTGTTTTTCCGGACAGGCTCTGTTCCAGGTGTTTCAGCACAAGTTCAAATTTGGGTTGCAGAATGGCGCGGTGCCTTTGCATCAATGCCCGCAACGTCGGTATGTCTTTAAGGAAACGGATGTGCCGTAACTGATTCACCTTGTCCGGTCCTATGGTGGAAATGCCAAGCAGATCTGCAAAGTGTTTGATGTTGCTTTCGGAAGTTGCAATAAATGCGATTCCGGCACCGGCCAAGGTGATTTTCGATGTTGAGCCGATCTCAATGACATTATCCAGTGTGCCGTGTTTTTCACTGAGGCTGATCAGACTCGTCAGTTCAGGAGGATTGTCGACCAAGTGGTGTTCCGCGTAGGCGTTGTCCCACAGAATTCTGAAGTTGGCGCCGGCAATTTTTCCCAGCATGGCAAATTGTTCGACTACCTCGGCTGAATACACCACACCGTTTGGGTTAGCGTACTTGGGTACACACCAGATGCCTTTGATCAACGGATCGTTGCGTAACAAGGTCTCAATGGCGGCCATATCCGGCCCCCGATCATTCATCGCCACCGGGATCATTTCGATTCCCAGCGCCTCGCAGATCGAAAAATGGCGATCGTAACCCGGTGCCGGGCACAGGAACTTGATACGTTGGCCGGGTGCAGCTTCCTTAATCCAGGCTGAGTCCGCGCCGCGAACGCCATGAAGGTAGGCGCCTTCCACATACTGGTACATCATCTGCAAGGAACTGTTTCCGCCCACCATGATCTGCGCTGGTTTGGCACCCAGATAATCTGCAGCAAACTGACGCGCTTCCGGGATGCCGAGGCCGCCGCCATAGTTACGCGCATCGGTGCCGTCGGAGCATTTAAAGTCACCTTGCAGTATTCCATCCATTGCATTGCTGAGATTCAGCTGAGCCGTGGCTGGTTTGCCCCGGGTCAGATCCAGGTTGAGGTTCTTCGCCTGAACTTGCTGGTACTGATTCAATAACTCCTGACGACGCGCCTTTGTGTTGCTGGTGCTCAAGTGAAACTCCTCGATCGAAACGGAACTGGAAATCGGAACTGGAAAGTGGGCGTGGATTTTACAGTATACTCGGCGCAACTTCGATGCGGCAGGCGAGAAATCATGAACAAAAGCAGGTCGGGCAATGTTCTTGAGCAACCCGTTGACGACTCTTTGACAGATGTTTCTGGCGCTGCTGAACGACACCCCTACGATGTCCTGGGGCCGGATCAGGTGTTGGATGCGGTTGAAGGTTTGGGTTTGCGAACCTCTGCGCGGGTTTTTGCGCTCAATAGTTATGAAAATCGCGTCTATCAGATTGGACTGGATGACGGTAGTTTTGTGATTGCCAAATTTTACCGGCCTGAGCGCTGGAGTGATGCGCAGATTCTTGAGGAACATGCGTTTACACAGGAATTGGAGTCTCTGGAGATACCCGTAGTGCCGCCGATGGTAGTCAATGGTCGGACATTGCATACCTGCCTGTGTGGTACTCAGATTTTCCGGTTTTCGCTGTTTCCACGCCTAGCAGGCAGACCTCCTGAACTGGATAACCCGGATAATTTGCAGGTGATGGGACGATTCCTGGGAAGAGTGCATCGCGTTGGCTCACAAGCTGTGTTCCAGCATCGAATCGCGCTCAGCGTGGAGCATTGGGCGGTGAAGAGCCGCGCATTTCTGCTGGAAAGGCATTTTATTCCGGACGCGCTGGTGCCTGCCTACGAGTCGTTAACACTGGACCTGATAGAGCGTATTGACAAAAATTTCAGCAATTGCGGGTCATTGCAGCAGTTGCGGCTGCACGGAGATTGTCATCCCGGTAATGTGTTGTGGCGAGGTGATCAACCCTGGTTTGTCGATTTTGATGATGCAATCAACGGTCCGGCCATTCAGGATCTGTGGATGATGTTATCGGGTGACCGCGATCAGCGTCAGGCACAGTTACTGGAAATCATCGAAGCTTATGAAGAGTTTTTTGAGTTCGACCCGACTGAGCTGGCGCTGATAGAGCCATTAAGAACATTACGCATCATGCACCACAGCGCATGGCTGGCAAAACGCTGGACCGATCCCGCATTTCCCCGCAGTTTTCCCTGGTTTAACTCCGAGCGTTACTGGGCGGAGCACATTCTTGAATTGCGCGAACAGATGGCAGCGCTAGATGAACCCACGCTGCGATTGTTCCCCTACTAATCTGCGGTCTCTTCAGCGAGTAAACCCAGCAGTGCCTGTTCCAGCAACTCTGTGTCGCCTTCCCGGAAACCTTTGTGCACCTTTCTAACAACCCCCTCACGGTCAATAAGGAATGATGTAGGCATGCCAACTACGCCGTACTGATCCATGATTTCTGCCGTCAGATCCAGTACAACGTGGTAACTCAGGGGTGTTTCCATATCATTCAGGAAGTCCAGTGCATCTTCAACCGGGTCGTCGATGGTGATTGCGACGACTTCAAATCCTTGATCCCGATACTGCTCATACAGAGCATGGATCTCCGGCAGAGAGCGAAGGCAGGGTGCACACCAGGACGCCCAGAAATCAACGTATACAATTTTGCCTTTGAGTTCGCTGAGTGTTATGTCCATGTCATTGGTACGTACACCGGGCAGGGTGAATTCAGGCGCGGCCATGCCTTCCTCTACCGCTGTTGCCGGGATTGTGATCAGGCTCAAACTGAGCACTGAGCTGATGAGCAACGACTTAACGAGTTTGTTCATGGCGCGAGAGACTCTCTGAGCGTTCAGGCGGCGGAGCCGGAAATGTTGGCAAATCCCTGCATTAATTCATGCCAGCGTTGTCGTCGCAATTTCAACTGGTAACGCGCCTGACGATAACTGTCACGCAGCGCCAGACGTTCCCAGCGCTCATGAATCTGATCATGTATTTGAGAGCTTTTTGCGTCGTACCACTGCTGTTGGTGTGTAGCCCACAGATCTAGCGTGCTCTTCAATTCTGCGTATTCAGCTTCCAGTCGCGCACGCCATTTGTCTGCGTTGGCCAGTGATTTGCAGCGTTCAGTTGCATCTAAATACTGCATCTCAAGCCTTGCTGACTCAACGGCTAGTGCCGGAACACGTTTCAGTTCGCTGGTTAAACCGACCCACGAACATGCCATGATTAACCATTTGGTTGGGTCAAAGTGCCACCAACGAATGCCATTACGATAATCCCACTGAAAAGTATGGTGATAATTGTGGAAACCCTCACCATAAGTCACCAGCGCCAGTATGGCGTTATCGCGCGCAGAACTTTTGTCGCTGTACGGCTGTCTGCCCCACATATGCGCCAGTGAATTGATGAGCCAGGTAACATGTTGGCTCAATACCAGTCTCAGCACACCGCTCAACATCAGGCCGGCAATGATGCTGCCTCCGATATATCCAAGCAAGGCTGGTACGGCGATATTCATGATCAGCACCAGTGCAAGATAGTGTCTGTGCTGCCACTGCAGAATCGGATCTTGCTGAAGGTCTTTGATGTTGGAAAAATCGCGCTTGCCGCTTGGGTAATTACGCAGTATCCAGCCGATATGCGAGAACCAGAAGCCACGACCGGCTGAGTAGGGATCCTGATCATTATTGTCGACATGCTGGTGATGCCGGCGATGATCGGAAGCCCAGTTGAACACATCATTTTGCAACGCGCAGGCACCGCCCAAAGCAAACAGCACGCGTAACACCGGATGCGCCTTGTATGTCTTGTGAGACCACAGCCGATGGTATCCAGCCGTAATCGAAATACCACAAAAGCCCATCATGCAGACAAACATTACCCAGTGTATGGCGCTGTATCCAACTATAAATCCGTACAAAGGAACCAGAGTTACGGCCGCCAGCGGAGTAGCCGTAAACAGAATCATATTTGTCCAGTTGATAGGGGGTTTGGCGGCGATGCTGTTCTGAGAGTCTTGAGGTGACATAAACGATGGCAATTCCTGAAAAAATTGAATACATGCTTAAGACAGCGGCGTTAGGCTGTTTATTGCATAGCAAGAATATTACATGTGAATTGCCTGATTAGAAACCACCCTGAGATGCGGGGTATGATGCTGATGCTAACTGGATATGATTTAAACGCAGAATTCTAAAGGAGTCGCAAAAAATGCCAGATATTCATATGCATGATCAGGTGGTGGATCTGCAAACCCGGTTTGCCTTTCAGGAGGACAGCATCCAGACACTGAATGATATTGTTACCCGGCAGCAACGCCAAATTGATGGGCTTGAACGCGAGCTAGAGATTCATCGACAGAAATTGACTGAATTGATCCAGGCCGCTGCAGATCGTGCGCCGGCTGTGACAGCCGCCGATGAGAGACCTCCACACTACTGAACAGCGGCATAGGGTGCCGATCAGCGCGAAATAGCCATCACATCGTCCGCTTGCAGACCTTTGTCTTCCACACTGACAGAAAACTCGACGCGCTGGCCATCTTTCAGAACGCGATGCCCATCTCCCCGGATCGATCTGAAATGCACAAAAATGTCTTCACCGTTTTCCCGGGTGATAAAACCAAACCCTTTGCTGGCATTAAACCACTTGACTTGACCGGCCTCGCGTTTAGTGGACTGGTTAGCTGCAGGGATCTCTGGTTTCTGCGCAGACTTGCGTTTTGAGGGTCTTGTTTTTGCCGGCTCACGCGCTGACGGCTGGCGTCCAGGACGTAAAGATAACCAGGCGCTCAGCGAACTGCATACCAACAGCAGGGCGGCAAATGTAATGGCCAGTACGGCGGGCGAGCTCGCCTGTAATGGTTGGACAATCAGGTAGATCAGAGGCAAAGAAAAAATGGTGGATAACAGTGCTGAACTGACTATTTTGCGGAACATTGAAGATCTCTTGAAGCTTTGTGCTTTTTTGCAATGATGGTTTTAATTTTTGTTTTGCCAAGCACCGAGGATTTTACCGCTATCTGTTACTAAATCAATCAGCCCGACGACAAGTTGACGCGCAGCGGCGTTGAGTCACGCGTTTCTTTTGTGAGGAATACATTTCCATTCAGAATCAATTCAGCTTGACTGTCTTAATCTTTGGTCGTCAAGGCGGCGAATCAACCTTGAAAACATTCATAACAAAACCAGGCGCAGAGGTGAATAATGAACAATTTCAAAAATGCAATACAAACGAATGTTGCAGCAAAACGTGCAGCAGTGGTGCTTGCGCTGGGTGGATTGTTGCTGGCAACACCATTGTTTGCGCAGTCACAGTATGTGTACGCGCAGGTACTGGAGTCACGCGCAATTTATCAGTCTGTTACCGTCTCTACCCCGCGTGATGAGTGTTGGGAGGAGGAAGTCAGGGTGCGTGAGACACGACACGGTGGCAGTCAGACGCCAGTGATTCTGAGTACTATCATTGGCGGTGCCATTGGTAACGCGGTGGGTAATAACAAATCCAGCCAAAGGGTAGGTGCGGTTGTGGGTGCCATGTTGGGGCACTCGGTGGGTCGTGATATAGTTCGTGCCGATTCACATCCCGGAACAGCGCGATACCAGACCGTCAAGCAGTGCGAAACCGTCACCGAATATCGTGAGGAGGAGCGACTGATGGGTTACCAGGTTCGTTATCTGTATAACGGGGAAGAATTTACCGTACGCACTGATAATGACCCCGGTGAGCAGATTCGACTTCGAGTCAGCCACGATCCGGTGCTCTGAGTCAGGGTGCCCCGACATTATGGAGAGTTATGAAATCGTCCTGCCCAAAGTCAAGTGCCTGCGTCGAGGGTCGCGGAGCGCGGTGGAAAGTTCTGCTGATTGCTGCTGTGCTCTGCGGTCTGAGCTGGAGTTTTCCGGTCCTTGCTCAGCAGCAGGAGAGTTCATCCGCCCAGTCCGGGCAAAATCAGGCGGACGGGGCGATCAGTGAGAGACAGGCACTGGATCTGGTGCGGGCACGTTTTCCAGGGAATATCATCAGCATCAATGAGGTCCGGCAAGGCGACCGTGTCAGATTCAGGGTGCGCATCGATAACGAAGGTAACATTTATACCGTTTATGTTGACCAGGCCACTGGGGCAGTCAGCCGGGAGTAAGGTATGCGCCTGTTGGTAGTAGAAGATGAGAGCCTCCTGCGTCAACAGTTGGTGCTTGGTCTGCAGAAAGCCGGTTTTGTCGTTGATGATGCTGCCGATGGTAGGGCGGGTCTGTTTTATGCTCTGGAGTATGAATACGACGCTGCCATCATTGATCTGGGTTTGCCTCTGCTTGATGGGATCAGTGTCATTCGCAAGCTAAGAGAATCCGGTCGCAAGTATCCCGTATTGATTCTGACTGCCCGGGGCGACTGGCAGGACAAGGTGGCGGGACTGGATGCCGGTGCTGATGATTACGTTGTTAAACCCTTCCGGCTAGAGGAAATACAGGCGCGTCTGAATGCCTTGTTACGTCGCGCTGCCGGATTCGCCAGTCCACAGATTACGGCGGGTCCAATCAGTCTTGATACCACCAGCAAACGGGTGACGGTGCATTGCAACCCGGTCGAGCTGACGGCGTATGAATACAAAACCCTGGAATATCTGATATTGCATATAGATCAGGTGGTTTCCAAAGCTGAGCTGACTGATCATCTGTATGCTCAGGATTATGATCGCGACAGCAATGTGCTGGAGGTATTTATTCGTCGCCTTCGTCAGAAACTGGATCCGGATCAAACCTTGCAGCCCATCGATACTGTCCGTGGCCAAGGATACCGCCTGCGGATAATGGACTAACATGTCGTCAGGGCAAGATGCCGGATACTCCCTGCAAACACGACTGCTATTGGCGGTCACGCTGCTACTGACTGTGTTTCTGGGTTTAACTGGCTTTGTGCTCGACAGGGCGTTTCGCAACAGTCTGGAAACCGGGGTTACTGAGCAGCTGCAGGCGCAGCTTTACGGTTTGCTGGCGGCTGTTGATGAAGATGCCGGTGAATTTTATGTCAGTGAAAATTTGCGTGAGCCGCGCTTCAGTCAGTTAAACAGTGGTTTGTATGGATTGATCAGCAGCCCTGATCAGGGTGAACTGCTGCGCACACAGTCGGCCCTGGAGTTTACGCTGCCGGCAACGCTGCAAATTGACAACCCGGAGGGGGATCTTTCTCGCGGCGAGACCCGTTTCAGTCGTGTTGTCTCAGATGCAGGGCAGATTGAGTATTTTCAAATCAGCTACGCAGTGACGTGGGAGAACCGGCCACAAGCCATTGTGTTCAGGGTGCTGGAGTCCGCAGACTCCTATCTGGCAGAAGTGACTGAGTTCCGCACAAGTTTGTTTTCCTGGTTTGGAGCGCTTGCTGCGTTGCTGCTGGTCTCGCTGTTACTGCTGCTGCGCTGGGGACTGTCACCGCTGCGCAGATTGGCGCGTGATCTGGCGCTTATTGAAAGCGGACACGCGGAGTCTCTGGGAAACCACTATCCCACCGAGCTGAGTTCGGTCACGCATAATCTTAACTTGCTGATACAGTCCGAGCGCAAACAACAGACCCGTTATCGCACCACTCTTGGGGATCTGGCGCACAGTCTGAAGACGCCCTTGGCGGTGATACAGGGAGAAGTATCGGCCAGTGCGGAACCATCTTTGCAACACGCAGAGCGCATAGAGCGTGCGGCAATGGTGCAGGAACAACTCGACCGCATGAATCAAATTATCAGTTATCAGTTACAGCGCGCCGTGAGGTCTGGAGCTGTGGGCAGTCTGGCCACCCAGGTCAACATCAAGGACACTGCGGCGAAGATCTGCCGTGCGCTTGAAAAGGTGTATGCCAGCAAGTCAGTTGAATTTGGGCAGCAAATCGATGCACGTTTGTTGTTTCTGGGTGATGAGCGTGACCTGATGGAGTTGCTGGGCAATTTGTTGGATAACGCCTGTAAGTATGGTCATGGCAAGGTGAATGTCAGTTGCGCACTGGTCAGTAACTCACCGCAGCGGTTGCAATTGATTGTCGAGGATAATGGCCCTGGAATTGGACAGGAAGACAGCGATCGTGTTCTGCAGCGCGGAGTAAGGCTTGATACGTTGGCACAGGGGCAGGGTATCGGATTGGCGGTAGTTGCGGATATTGTGCAGAGTTACGGAGGCAGAATCACCGTCGAACGCAGTCAAATGCTGGGTGGCGCGGCCATTTCAATACTGTTGGGCAATATCCGCATCCAGGTTTAGAAAAATATAGCAGCAACGCATGACACCAGTGTCATGACAAATAAAAACCATTTGATAGTGTTCTGGCTGACACGAACAGCAAACCTCACGCTGAAATAACTGCCGGTCATGGTGCCAACCGCCAAGATAAGTCCGGGTATCCATTCAACCTGATCAAACCAGATAAAAATTGCCAGAGAAACGGTCGTCACAGCAATTGAACAGACCATTTTCAGTGCATTGGCGCGCACCAGATCGTAGCGCAGTCCTCCCGCCAAAGCAGCCAGTAGGATAAACCCGACTCCTGCCTGTACAAAGCCACCATAAACACCAGCAAGGACTAATCCCCACCACGCACCGCGATGTTCGCTGACTGACCTGACCGGTGTGCCGGGTTCCGGCGCCAAAAAACCGGGTTTAATCAAAATAATGATGGACATGGTGAGCACGGTACCCAGCAACAATGGTTTTAGTGCAACGTCGGGTGTCACGGCCGCCAGAAACGCCCCGAAGACTCCGCCAATCAGATTGGGCACCAGAATGGGCACAATTGAGGGCGTATCCAGCCTGCCGTAATGATGAAATCCGCGGACAGCCACCACACTTTGCAGCAATACCCCCACCCGGTTGGTAGCGTTTGCCACATCAGCCGGCAGACCCATAACCATCAGCATAGGCAGAGTCAGATTAGAGCCTCCTCCTGCGAGGGTATTAATCCAACCGGCCATCATCCCGAGCAGTACCAGTACCCCCAGCAAAACAATATCGTATTCCATGTCTTATCGACCTGATCGCCGGGAGTCGGTGTTAAGAAGGCGCGGATTATAGGTAGGTTAGGTTGGAAATTGCAAAACAGCGGTGGCCCTGAACTATACTCCTTCAGGATCAGTGTCAGGAGGACGCAACGTGGGCAAAGGGATTCTGCCGGACAACCCTCATCCAGCGGTGTTGTGCAGGCAAACGGTTTGCAGTCAGATGGTTGGCAATCAAAAAGGTGCCACCCTGATAGAAGTATTGGTAACAGCCATTATCCTCAGTCTTGGTGTTGCCAGTGTTCTGCAGTTACACAATTATGGTTTGCTGTTAACACACGCTGCATCACAGCGACAAAGCGCATTTCTGCTGGTGATGGATTTATCAGAACGGGTACGGAGTGCGCCCGATGAATTTCGAAGGCTTGACGAATTTTCACTCAACAGCACCTCGGTATCACCGCGTATATGTTCACTGGAAGCACCGTGTTCAGCCGAACACTACGCACGGCGTCAGTTGTGGATCTGGCGGCAGAATGCTGTGGCCCGGTTGCCGGGTGCTGAGGTCACAATCAATCGGGAGCAGCAACAGCTCTCGGTGGTCTGGCAAGTTACCATCAACTGGTTTGCGGATGCGGATGAACCTGTCATCACCCGGATAGGTATATGAAACCCGTTCTACTCAGGCATTCAGGTCTTACGTTGCTGGAGTTGCTCATCAGCAGCAGTATTGCGATGGGTTTGCTGATGGTTATTCTGCAATTGTTTGTACTCAGCAACCGAATCGCATTGGAGCAGCAGGACTTGAGTCAGCTGTTGCAAAAATCTGAATCAGTCAGGCATTTGCTAACTCACAGTGTGCGTGACGCTATGGTTACTCACCCCTCATCGATGCCACCATCGCCGTCAGTGCTGCCCTGCCAGGGAATTAACGTTGGCAATTTGTGTCGGCCACCCTTGCTAATCTGGGAGCAGGGCTCTTTCTCTCCCATTGTTGCGCCACCCGCTGTGCCGGGTTCTTACCTGTTTTGGATCAGGCAGTCATGTTGTCCTGGCGTTATCGCTGATGTGTTTTTCCTCTGGTATCGGGCGGGCAATACGGCTCATCCACCATCCCTGTTTCGCCGCCGGCAGTTGAGTGACGGCAGATTCTCTGCGTCCGAAGAATTGGTAGAGGGTGTCAGTCATCTTGTGCCTTCACTGACCATCACCACAGCGGAAGCCAGTGGCAGTGCGTTGCGTTATGTGACTGGCGTAGAACCTAAAGACATCAGTAACTGGTGGAATATTGTTGCCGTGGAGTTTGAGGTAACACTGACGGCGGCATCATCGGCTACTGCCGCGGCTGGCACAGTTGCCTTTACTGTTGCTTCCAGGCAAGGGAGTCTAGAGCTATGAGTCGACTCTGCTGTCCGGTCAGACACTGTTTTGGTTCTGTGTTGATTATTTGTATGGTGTTTCTGGCGGCACTGTCGATCATGGCTTTAACATCCATTGAAGTCTCTGGAATGGGGCAGAAAATGACAATTGCCTATGCTAAGCATGCCAGCTTGCTCACAGATGCTGAGAGTCAGTTAATTCAGACAGAACAAAAGGTCTGGCATCAACTGAGTACACTGGGATTGGCTGCAACGGTGTCTCATTGGTCATCCGCACAGGCGTCAGGAAATACCAACGCATCAACAGCGACTTTTGCAGAACTCTGGACACAGTCAGAGTTTGATACCGCGCAGTGTGGTTTGCTGTTCACCGTGCATGCCTCACCAGCCAGTGATTCGGGCGGCCATGCGTTGCGGCTCAGTTCTCACTGGTGGATTTGTTGTGAAAGCCGTCAAGATTGTGAGCAGGCCAGTTTTTTGTCCAGGCACAGGTTCTGGCAGCGTGGCTCTGTATTGCTGAACTGATTTTCCTGAGAGAGGCCCGGTCAGCAGGTTAGCGGCCTGCCTTGGCTGTCTTCCCGCTGCCCGTCCTTGTTGGAATCGGTTGCAAGTCGAATACGCCCCGCTGAATTGATAACCATTTGATGAGCGGTATGTCCTGTTTGCTCGGCTGGACACCAGGTAAAACTGCCGTTCTGATCATTCAATAGTCCAAGTTCATCGACGCGGATGGACTGGCGGTTGCCAAAGGCGCGCCAGAGCAATGTGCCTCTTAGCGGAGAAGACTGACGGTGGTTACCCGCTGTCCAGTCAATGAGCTCAATCAGCGCTTCGTCGACGCTGCGTTGGCGATTGTTGTCGGAGTCCGCAAACGCAATTGCTCCTGCACTCCAGTTGCTGTCACAATCAGAGCCGCCATGACTGGGACAAATGACGGTCACTGAGTGTGTTGCAATGGAGTGGGCCCTGGCACTGGTCAACAGCGCAGACAATTGCATGAATACCCGATCCGCCTCGGAACGTTGATTAAAATCCATAGCTGGCAGTGAGAGTTGAGCAAGTATTGCCAGAAGAGCGACAGTCAGGATTAACTCCATCAAGGTAAAACCGCGGCAGAAGTTGCCAGATTTGCTCTTGAGTCTGTGGCCCTGTTTCATAAATTGTTTGTCCTGTTCTTGTGATCAGCAAACTACATGACATGTTGCGTGGCTCTGTATTCAGTCTAGCAGTTGATCTGATGGGGTGCTTTTTTGGTTGATTTCCTGATTGTGGGCGCCGGGATATCCGGATTACTGGTAGCAAGAGAATTGCTGGCGGAAGGGGCAAGTGTTTGTCTGATTGATCGCGGTCAGTCGGGCAAAGAAGCCTCGTGGGCTGGTGGCGGGATTGTTTCTCCGTTGTATCCCTGGCGCTACTGTGACGCAGTAACTGCGTTGGCAAGCCAGGCGCAGAGTGTTTATCCCGAGTTGACTACACAACTGCTTGCGGAAACTGGTATCGATCCGGAGTATCGGGCGTGTGGCCTGTTAATGCTGGAGACACATGACCGTCAACAGGCGCTGGATTGGTCGCAGCGGCATAAACGCGATATCAGAGCGTGGGGCGAAAATGAGATTTATGCCCGCGAAAGCGCATTGGCCTCGGGCAGTCGTAATGCCATGTGGATGCCTTCGGTTGCCAATGTCCGCAATCCGCGCTTGCTGCAGGCTCTTCGCGCGTCCGTTCTGGGCTCAGCGGCGGCCGAACTGCGAGAGCATTGCGAGTTTGTTTCATTGGTAACAACGGGCTCCGAAGTGATTGGGGCTCACGTCAATAATGCGGGTCAATTGCGGCAGGTACAGGCTGGCCGGATCATAGTGACAGCAGGTGCCTGGGCGGGGCAGTTGATTGCGGCGATGTCGTCCGCTGATACAGTGGAGATAGAGCCGGTAAAGGGTGAGATGTTGTTGTATCGCACGGAGAGGCCGTTGCTGCGCAGCATTGTACTGGGCGCTGGCCGGTACCTGATTCCCCGTGAGGATAATCTGATCTTGGTTGGTAGCACCCTGGAGTATTGCGGTTTTGACAAAGCCAGCACTAAATCTGCCCGTCTCAGCCTGTCGGCCAGCGCTGTCAGTCTGTTGCCGGCCTTGCAAGATGCAGAGTTGGTCGCACAGTGGGCTGGGTTACGCCCGGGTTCACCGGGAGGCGTCCCTTTTATTGGAAAAATCCACGGATTGGATAATGTGTATGTAAACGCCGGGCACTTCCGCAACGGCCTGGTGCTGGCACCAGCCTCAGCTCGGTTGCTGGTGGATATCATTCTCGGGCGTAAACCAGATATTGATCCGTCACCTTACGATCCGGCTGTGTTGCGGCAATCATCCAGCTTTGGATCTTGAATTTACTTGTGAGCGTGCTTTAACGACAATAGGCATACAAACAGATGACGTATGCGAACGTGAACAACGGGTCTTACAGAGGTAAGGATGGACGGTCAGTTGATAGTGGTGATGGCACAGATCAATTTGTTGGTCGGTGATATCAAGGGAAATACCGAGCGTATCATCCGCATTTCTCAGGAGGCGGTTGCCAGCTATGACGCTGATCTGGTTGTGTTTCCGGAATTGGCGCTGACCTCCTATCCGCCTGAAGATTTGTTGTTACGCCCCGCCCTGCAAGAACGCATTGAAGCCGCGTTGTCTGCTATTCAACAGGCACGTATCCCGGCGGCACTGATCATTGGCCATCCTCAGCATGATCAGGGTAAGCTTTATAACGCGCTTTCCGTGATCGTTGATGGAGAATGCGTGGCACGCTACTACAAGCAGCACCTGCCTAATTATCAGGTGTTTGACGAGCTGCGGTATTTCTCTCCTGGCCATCAGCCGTGCCTGACAACCATCAAAGGTATACGGATCGGGTTCACAATCTGTGAAGATCTGTGGAACAGTTCACCGATTCAGCAGATATCGCAGGCCGGCGCTGATCTGCTGGTCAACATCAATGCGTCACCTTTCAGTCAAAACAAACTTGAGCAGCGCATTGATCTGTTACGAGAGCGATCAGTACAAGCAGCTGTGCCCATCGTGTATGTCAATCTGGTTGGCGGTCAGGATGAGCTGGTGTTTGATGGTTACTCCCTGGTATCGGACGCGGCCGGCAATGTGAGTGTGCCCGGGCCGGGTTTTGCTGAAGCGTTGATTGCCGTCAGCTTTGACATCGATCAGGCAAAACGCCTGACACCGCGCCTGCCAACTCACCACACATTGCCATCCGTGGAACAGCGCAGTTATCAGGCAATGGTTCTGGGGCTTCGTGACTATGTCAGCAAAAACCACTTCAAGTCTGTGTTGATTGGATTATCCGGCGGCATCGATTCGGCACTGACACTGGCGGTGGCGGTTGATGCTATCGGCGCTGATCGCGTCTCTGCCGTCATGATGCCGTTTACTTACACCTCTGATTTGAGCATTCATTTGGCAAAGCAACAGGCAGAACGCTTGTCGGTGAACTTCAGCATCATCTCCATTAAAGAGAGTTTTAATGCCTTTATGTCCGCATTGTCAGACGAGTTTGCCGGATTGCCAGAAGGCCTAGCTGAGCAGAATATTCAGGCACGATGTCGCGGCGTTATGCTGATGGCCATTTCGAACAAAAAAGGAGCGCTGGTGTTAACGACCGGCAACAAGAGCGAAGTTGCCGTCGGTTATTGCACCTTGTATGGCGATATGGCTGGTGGATTTGGTGTGCTCAAGGATGCCGGCAAAATGTTTGTTTATGCGTTGGCTCGCTACCGGAACGCGTGCGCGCTGAATGACGGTGAAGAACTGATTATTCCCCAGCAGGTTATCGACCGGCCACCCACCGCCGAGTTGGCGCCAGAACAACGGGATGATGACAACCTGCCTCCTTATGAACGTCTTGACAAGATTCTGGCCTATTATGTGGAACAGGACTTGAGCGCTGCCGATATCACTGCGCTTGATTTTGATGCAGATGAAGTCCTGCGGGTAATCAGGCTGGTAGACTTGAACGAATACAAACGTCGTCAGAGTGCTCCGGGAGTGCGATTGACAGAACGCGGATTTGGCAGAGATCGTCGATATCCCATCACACAGGGCTGGAAAGCTGTCAATTAGGGGCTGCATGTCATGAGACAACACATTCTGGAAACATTGGAGCAGTCGCTGGACTACCTGCAGCGCTTTTTGGCGTCTGATGACAATCTACAGTCGATTGACAACGCTGTGAGCGTGTTGGTGAAAACGCTGGAAAGTGGCGGAGCTATCTACGCATGCGGCAATGGCGGATCAATGAGTGATGCCATGCATTTTGCTGAAGAATTGACTGGGAGGTACCGTAAAAATCGCGCCCCGTTGGCTGCGACTGCCATCAGTGATCCCGGCCATCTCAGCTGTGTTGCCAATGATTATGGTTATGACTATGTATTTTCTCGTTACCTCGAAGCCAGAGCCAAACCAGGCGATTGTTTAATGGCAATCAGCACCAGTGGTCGTAGTAATAATGTGATCAAAGCGGCTGAATATGCGCGTGAAAATAACATCGCAGTGATTAGTCTAACCGGGGCGTCCGGAACAGAGCTCGGCATAAAAGCAACCGTTGATATCAGTACCGGCTCCAGCGGGTACGCTGACCGAATACAAGAAGTTCACATCAAAGTGATACACATCCTGATCGAATCCATCGAGCGCCACTTCTTTCCCGAGAACTACGCATCCTGAAAGGCCGTGTTCACCTAACTATGATTTGTTGATACACGTCACGGTTGTGTATTGCCTGGCAGTTCATCCGTTGGTGAGACCGGAGGTACTTCATCGGGCAGAATCACCGGACTATTGCTGCCAAACCTGCCCATGGTGAGAATGTTCAGCAGCGAGCGTCCGGTGTTGGGCGTTGCGCTCTCTGGCGCAATGGATGGGTTCGGGCGTGTTGTGGGCGCTAAGGGAGTGTTATCAGCGTTACTGCCCAGCAACCCGAAGCTCATGGTGTATAACATTGAGGGATTGGTGACGTCGTTGCGAACGATAAAGTTGCCCTGCGAGTCCAGTGAGGGATGCTCGGGGAAATTGGTCTTTAGCAAGGCCACCGATGTGTCAGCTAGATCATCAAGACCCAGACGCAAATAACACTCAGCCATGATAGATGTGGCATCAGCCACAGCAGGACTGCCCTGAAAATTCTCGACAACATATCGTGCGCGGTTCAGTGCTGCGATATAAGCACGTCGCTCAAGGTAGTATGTGGAGACGTGTATCTCATAAGCTGCCAGGCTATTGCGCAGAAAAATCATCCTCGCCTGCGCGTCAGCGGCATAGTCACTGTCGGGGTATAGAGCAAGCAGCAACGAGAATTCAGTGAACGCGTCCCGCGCTCGGGTAATGTCACGCTTGGACGGGTCAGTTGGTAAAAACCTGCTCACAAACCCGGAGTTCTCGGTAAATGAGGCAACGCCTTTTAGATAGTAGGCGTAGTCGATGCTGGGGTGATCCGGGTGGAGTCGGATAAAGCGGTCGGCTGCAGCACGGGCGCCTTCCACATTGCCGCTGCGATAGTTGGCGTAAATCAGTTCAAGCTGCGCCTGGGCTGCATACTGACCAAACGGAAAACGAGACTCCAGTGCCTCATACGTCCTGACAGCGCCGGTAAAATTGGACGAATTCAACTGGCGATTGGCATCGCGATAAAACTGTTCTTCGGTGGAAAGATTAGCGAATTCATCGCGATCCTCTCCGAGTGAAGAGCAGGAGACGGTCAGAACAATCATTAAAAGGCTGAGCAGGACACGCACTCTATCTCTCCAACGGTGCACCCTAATCTTTCCGGGGTGCGACTTAACAAAGACAAATCAGACTATAATGTCTGCCATATGAACGCTATTTAAACACAGCAAACGGTTTGAACCCAAGCATCAGCTGCGCGCATACAAAATTGGCCGGAGGCCGCACAAGAAACATGACTGACAAAATCACTATGACCGCTGTTGTACCCGAGTCACTTGATGGCGCGCGCCTGGACCAGATTGCTGCAAACCTGTTTTCCGAATACTCGCGCGGGCGCCTGCAGACGTGGATCAAGGAGGGCTGTCTGCTTGTCAACAGTCATCAATTACGTTCCAAGGACAAACTGACTGCGGGTGATGTGCTGGTACTGATAACCGAATTGCCTGCGCCAGAAGAAGGGCATTGGCAGGCAGAGCCAGTGCAGCTTGATATCGTGTTTGAGGATGACGATATTCTGGTGCTGAACAAGCCGGCAGGCACGGTTGTGCATCCCGCTGCAGGAAACAGGTCTGGAACCTTGATGAATGGATTGTTGCATTACTGTCCTGCGCTGCAGAACCTGCCAAGAGCAGGGATCGTACATCGCCTCGATAAAGACACCACTGGTCTGATGGTAGTCGCCAAAACCCTGCAGGCACATCACCGACTTGTCCGGCAGTTACAGAAGCGTGAAGTCAGTCGACAATATGAGTCGGTGGTGCTGGGTGTGCTGACTGCAGGTGGAACAGTCGATGAGCCGCTGGGCCGACACCCGGTGATGCGAAAGAAGCGCGCCGTTATTCAGAGCGGAAAAGAGTCTGTCACACATTACAGGGTTATTTCCCGTTTCCGCGCGCATACCCATATTCAGTGCCAGCTTGAGACCGGACGCACTCATCAGATCAGGGTACACATGACCCATATACGTCATCCGCTGGTGGGCGATCCCGTCTATGGCGGGCGCTTGAATATTCCCGGAGGGTGCAGCCCGCAGCTGGCAGCCATTCTGCGCGAGTTCAAGCGACAGGCCTTGCATGCCGCACGGTTGGGGTTTATCCATCCAATCACTGGAGATGAAGTAAGTTGGGAAGTGCCGCTGCCAGACGACATGTTAAACCTGTTGGCGATTCTCAAGGCTGATATGTCCTGATGTCAGAAAAGTCTGCCAGATATTCAGTGGATGTCTTGAGCTTTGATGCTGTGATGGGCACTGGTACGAATTTAATCGTGCCGGATTGGCCAGCACCTGATTCTGTCAAAGCGTTAGTCACCACTAGAGCGGGAGGCGTCAGCAAACATCCTTATGATTCCTTAAATCTTGGTGGACATGTGGGTGACGATCTTGTGGCGGTCAGGCGTAACCGTGTTTTGTTGAAGCAAACGCTGCCCTCCGGCATCAGGTTACAGTGGTTAAACCAGGTTCACGGCACACACGTTGTTCAGGTTTCTTCAGTTAGCCGGACATTAAGGCTGAAAACCGGTGACGCTGCGGTAGTGTTTGATCGGGGTTTTGGGGCTGTGGTGATGACCGCAGACTGTCTGCCGGTATTTTTTACAAATGCCGCAGGTTCTGTAGCGGCAGTAGCACACGCTGGCTGGCGTGGTTTGCTCAATGGTGTGCTTGAACAAACCGTTTATTCCACCGGGGTGTCCCCTGCAGATTTGATGGCCTGGATGGGCCCTGCAATAGCTCCCTGCCATTTCGAAGTGGGTTTGGAAGTCAGGGATGCCTTTTTAAGGCATCCGCAATGGGGGCAGCAATTTGTGCCAGGCCTCACATCATCATTTATCTCATCACCGCTTCATGCGGGTAAATTCCTGATGGATATCTATGCGGTTGCCCGCGCCCGGCTTTTGAATGCCGGTGTTCAGTTTGTTGGTGGTGGTGGGCTGTGTACTGTGTGTGAGGAGAGGCGCTTTTTTTCCTACAGACGGGATCACACGACCGGCCGTATGGCCAGTTTGATCTACCTCAATTAATAGCTATAAAGCCTTGTCTGGCCCGGTGTTTTCAGTCCGGGCGCTTGAAAATGTCAGCTATCACCCCTATTAACATGCTAACTGTTTTCAAATAAACGGCCGATCTGTTGTATGCAACAGCTTGGTCAGTCGAGGTGAACCATGCGCATGGAACAAATGACAAGCAAACTTCAGTCCGCGTTGGCAGATGCTCAATCTCTGGCGCTGGGTAACGACAATAATTTTATTGAGCCCGTCCATCTGATTCTGGCGTTGCTTGATCAGAAAAGCGGATCAGTGCGCCCATTGCTGTCGCAGACAGGCTTCAATATCAGCCAGCTGAAAACTGGATTGCAAACTGTATTCAATCGCCTGCCAAAAGTAGAAGGGACTGGCGGTGATGTTGCCATGTCGAATGAATTGGGCAGACTGCTGAATCAGGCTGACAAGATTTCCCAGAAAAACGGCGACAAGTTCATCTCCAGCGAGTCGGTTATTGTTGCTGCTATGTCTGACAAAGGTGAGTTGGGGAAACTTCTCAATAGTTTCGGCATTACGGAAAAGGCTCTGGAAAATGCAATAGCCAACATTCGTGGCGGCGAAAAAGTAACTGACGCTGACGCTGAGGATGCGTTTCAGGCCTTGTCAAAATATTGTATTGACCTGACTGAGCGTGCAGAAAAAGGTGAACTTGATCCGGTGATTGGCCGCGACGGAGAGATACGGCGCACCATCCAGGTTTTACAGAGGCGTACTAAAAACAATCCGGTACTCATTGGTGAGCCAGGCGTAGGTAAAACCGCAATTGTGGAGGGGCTGGCCCAGCGTATTATCAATGGTGAGGTCCCTGAGGGATTAAAAGGCAAAAAAATCCTGGCTTTGGATATGGGTGCCCTGATTGCCGGCGCAAAATTCCGCGGCGAGTTTGAAGACCGGCTGAAGGCTGTACTCAAGGAACTGTCCAAGCAGGAAGGATCCGTCATCCTGTTTATCGATGAAATTCATACCATGGTCGGCGCTGGCAAGGCCGAAGGCGCGATGGATGCCGGCAATATGCTCAAGCCTGCACTGGCACGTGGTGAGTTGCATTGCGTCGGAGCAACAACGCTGGATGAGTATCGCAAATACATTGAGAAAGATGCTGCACTAGAACGTCGATTTCAAAAGGTTCTGGTCAGCGAACCTACCGAAGAGGACACCATCGCTATTCTGCGAGGTTTGAAAGAACGTTATGAGGTGCATCACGGTGTACAGATCACCGACGCTGCCATCATCGCGGCCGCGCGCTTGTCACAACGATACATTCCTGATCGGCAGTTGCCTGACAAGGCAATCGATCTGATCGACGAAGCTGCCAGTCTCATCCGTATGGAAATTGACTCCAAGCCAGAGGTAATGGATAAACTTGAGCGTCGGCTCATTCAGCTTAAGATCGAGCGCGAGGCCTTAAAAAAGGAAGATGATGAAGCTTCCCGGAAAAGACTTGAAAAATTAGCGGAAGATATTCTGCGTGTTGAGAAAGAGTTTTCAGACCTCGATGAAATCTGGAAAGCTGAAAAAGCGTCGGTCCAAGGCACGCAATCCATCAAGAGTAATCTCGAGAAGGCGCGTGCAGATCTGGAAGCTGCCAGGAGAGCGGGTGACCTGGCGCGTATGTCCGAGTTGCAGTACGGCGTGATTCCGAATCTGGAAAAGACGCTGGATATGTCAACGCAGGCTGAAATGATGGACATGCAATTGCTTCGGGATCGTGTCACAGAGGAAGAGATTGCAGATGTTGTATCACGCTGGACCGGTATTCCGGTTTCCAAAATGTTGCAAAGTGACAAGCAGAAACTGTTGCAGATGGAAGACGCTTTGCATAAGCGGGTGATTGGCCAGAACGAAGCCGTTACAGCGGTTGCCAATGCTGTCCGCCGTTCACGTTCCGGGCTGTCAGATCCCAATCGTCCGAATGGCTCGTTCTTGTTTCTGGGCCCTACAGGTGTGGGCAAGACGGAGCTATGCAAGGCGCTGTCAGAGTTTCTGTTTGATACGGAAGATGCCATGGTTCGCATCGACATGTCCGAGTTTATGGAACAGCACTCGGTCGCCCGGCTGATAGGTGCCCCACCGGGATATGTTGGTTACGAGGAGGGGGGTTATCTGACGGAAGCGGTTCGCCGGAGGCCTTACTCGGTGCTGTTGCTTGACGAGGTCGAGAAAGCGCACCCGGATGTCTTCAATATTTTGTTGCAAGTGCTCGATGATGGTCGCCTGACTGATGGTCATGGTCGAACGGTTGATTTCCGGAATACAGTTATTGTGATGACGTCCAATCTTGGCTCTGATCGTATACAGGAATTGATGTCTGCAGGGGTGCCAGATGATCAGACCTATGAGCAGGTTAAAAGAGATGTCATGTCTGTGGTTACCCGCCATTTCCGTCCGGAATTTGTTAACCGCATTGATGAAACGGTGGTGTTCCATCCGCTGGCTGCGGCACAAATACGAAACATCGCCAATATACAGATAGCCTCACTAAACAAACGCTTGCAGTACAACGATCTCAGTATCGAGGTGTCGCAGACAGTGCTCGACAAAATTGCCGCGCTTGGTTACGACCCGGTTTATGGAGCCCGTCCATTGCGTCGCGCGGTGCAGAACTGGATAGAGAACCCACTGGCTCAGCGTGTTATCCGCGGGGACTACAATCCGGGTGATCGAATTGTAGTTGATGTCAGCGCCGAAGGATTTGCGTTCAGCAAGCGCGAGGCTGGCAGTTTCCAGCCTTGACAATGCCCGAAATAGTGGGAAAATCTCCCGCTATTATCAGGAATGAGTTCCCTGCGGGATTCAGTCCTGATAGACGCAGACTGCGAAGGTAATCCCTCCCCCCAATCTGCATTAGCCGGGTTGTGGCAAAAAGTGCCCACCCGGGGCTACTGCTTAGGTGTCAGACAACTCCACCTAAGGTTCCAACACGTTACCACGTAAGGAGCCGGCATAAGCCAGGATGCTATGAAGATTTAATGTTGCACGGAAGGCTATCGCTGCGCTTGAAACTCATGGAGGTCCGGTTTGTGTTATGGAGCTGTCTTGCGGCTCCGTTACTCTTGATTATTGATCTGAGGATAATACTTTTACTGCGAAGATTCTGTCGTTCGACGGAGTCTCATTGATGCTCTGTGGCATCCGATTTTTTTATTGTGAGGCTAAGACTGTGGAATTGCTCTCTGGTGGTGAAATGCTGATTCGTGCGCTGCACGACGAGGGCGTTGAGCTGTTGTTCGGATATCCGGGCGGCGCAGCGCTGCACATTTATGATGCGATATTCAACCAGGATAAGGTGGAACATATTCTGGTGCGTCATGAGCAGGCTGCAACGCATGCTGCTGATGGATACGCCAGAGCCACCGGTAGACCGGGTGTGGTGTTGGTAACTTCGGGACCTGGCGCAACCAACGCGATTACTGGTATCGCAACTGCGTTTATGGATTCAATTCCGATGGTGGTGATCTCAGGTCAGGTGGACAGTTCTCTGATCGGTTCTGATGCATTCCAGGAAACGGACATGGTCGGAATATCTCGCCCTATCGTCAAACACAGCTTCATGGTTCAGTGTGCAGAGGACATTCCGGTTATAGTGAAGAAGGCATTTTATATTGCGACCACTGGTCGTCCCGGCCCTGTTGTGATTGATGTGCCTAAAGACGTTACAGACCCAGCGCGCAAGTTTGAATACCGTTATCCGGAAACAGTAAAAATGCGCTCTTACTCGGTTCCTTCAAAAGGCCATACCGGGCAGATCAGAAAAGCGGTAGAGATTCTGCTTTCAGCCAAGCGACCAATTATCTACGCCGGCGGTGGCGTAATTCAGGGTAATGCCTCTGACTTGTTGACGCGTATGGCACGGATACTCGGTTATCCAGTCACCAACACCTTGATGGGGCTTGGTGCTTTTCCGGCTCCGGATAAACAGTTCGTCGGAATGCTTGGGATGCATGGCACTTATGAAGCCAATATGGCTATGCACGGCAGTGATGTGGTTTTGGGTATCGGTGTGCGCTTTGATGACAGGGTTACCAATGCCGTGTCGAAATTCTGTCCGGGTGCAAAAATTCTTCACGTAGATATAGATCCGGCATCGATTTCCAAAACAGTGTCTGCCGATGTGCCTATTGTGGGTTCGGTCACCAGTGTTCTTGAGGAGATGATAGAGCTCATCCGGCAATCAGAGACTCAGGTAGACAAGGAGTCACTGGACATGTGGTGGGAGCAGATCGAAGGTTGGCGGGCGAAAGATTGTCTTAAAGTAACCGATGCCGGTGATGATGTGATCAAACCACAGCAGGCTGTGCAGGCCGTTTATGAGGCAACAAAAGGTGAGGCTTATGTTTCGTCTGACGTAGGGCAGCATCAGATGTTTGCTGCACAGTACTATCATTTTAATAAGCCTCGGCGCTGGATTAATTCCGGAGGGCTCGGCACGATGGGTTTCGGTTTCCCGGCTGCTATGGGTGTTCAGCTTGCATTCCCGGAGGCCATTTCTGTATGCATCACCGGAGAAGGCAGCATTCAGATGTGTATCCAGGAGCTGGCAACCTGCCTTCAATACGGATTACCCGTGAAGATAGTGTGTCTTAACAATGAATCATTAGGCATGGTCAGGCAGTGGCAAGACATGCAATACGGTGGTCGTTATTCCCAAAGCACCTATGCCGAGTCCTTGCCGGATTTTGTGAAACTGGTTGAGGCTTATGGTCATGTGGGTATTCGCATCACCAAACTTTCTGAACTCAAGCAGAAAATGGAGGAAGCGTTTGCACTGAAGAATCGCCTCGTGTTTGTCGATGTTTCTGTCGATCCATCAGAGCACGTTTACCCGATGGCCATTAAAGGTGGTTCGATGCAGGATATGTATTTGAGCAAAACGGAGCGCACATAACATGCGGCACATTATTTCCATACTGCTGGAGAATGAACCTGGTGCTTTGTCTCGTGTTGTGGGGTTGTTCTCACAGCGTCATTACAACATAGAGTCGCTAACCGTTGCGCCAACAGAAGATCGCACCTTGTCGCGACTTACCATTACAACGATCGGCGACGATCGAAAGATCGAGCAGATAACCAAACATCTGAACAAACTGATTGATGTTGTAAAGCTGGTTGATCTGACGGAAGGATCTCACATTGAGCGTGAATTGATGCTGGTCAAGGTAAAGGCGGCTGGAGCTCAGCGTGCTGAGATCAAGCGCACCACCGATATTTTTCGTGGTCAGATAGTGGATGTGACCAGCACAGTTTACAGCATTCAATTGACGGGAACGTCAGACAAGCTGGACAGCTTTCTGGATGCGATAGGTAACTCCTCAGTGCTTGAAGTGGCTAGAACTGGCGTAACCGGCATATCTCGCGGGGAAAAAGTGCTGAGTCTGTAAGGACTATCGGGGCGCCGCGATCAATCGCGTGCCCCGATACCTGGCTTTAGATAGCCTTTTTCATTGCCGTCATGTAGGAACGCAATTTGAGTCCTACAATCTCAATCGGGTGATTGCGTATTGACTGGTTGACTGCAATCAATTGCGCATTATCAACATTGTTATCTGCCAGTTTCAAACCTTTGCCTATGACGTTGATATCCACTTTTTTCATGAAATCCTTCAGCAGTGGCACTGCTGCGTGAGAGAACAGGTAGCAGCCGTACTCCGCAGTGTCTGATATCACTTTATTCATTTCGTAGAGCTTCTTGCGGCCAATCAAGTTTGCGATCAACGGTGTTTCGTGCAGAGATTCATAATAGGCTGATTCTTCGATAATTCCTGCAGCAGTCATCGTTTCGAAAGCCAGTTCTACGCCTGCTTTGAGCATGGCAGCGATCAAAATACCGTTGTCAAAATACTCCTGTTCAGAAATTGCCATGCTGCCAGCTGTTGACTTCTCGAATGCAGTTTCAGCAGTTTCCTCTCGCCACGTCAGCAGTTTCTTGTCGTCATTGGCCCAATCTTCCATCATGCCACGCGAGAACTCGCCGCTGATGATGTCGTCCATATGTTTTTGGAACAATGGCGCCATAATTGACTTCAGTTCTTGAGCCAATGCATTGGCAGTCAGTTTGGCCGGATTTGACAAGCGGTCCATCATGTTGGTGATGCCGCCGTGTTTCAGTCCTTCAGATACCACTTCCCAGCCGTGTTGAACAAGTTTAGAGGCGTAGCCAGAGTCCACACCTTTCTCGATCATGCGGTTATAACAAAGAATCGAGCCGGCCTGAAGCATGCCACACAGAATAGTCTGTTCGCCCATCAGATCAGATTTAACTTCGGCTATAAATGAAGATTCAAGGACGCCTGCGCGGTGACCACCGGTCGCTGCTGCATATGCCTTGGCCAACTCAAGACCATCACCACGGGGATCATTTTCAGGATGAACTGCGATAAGTGTTGGTACACCGAAACCACGCTTGTATTCTTCTCGTACTTCCGAGCCAGGGCACTTGGGTGCGACCATAATGACCGTCAGATCCTTACGGATCTGCATGCCCTCTTCAACGATATTGAATCCATGCGAGTAAGCGAGACAGGCATCGCTCTTCATCAAGGGCATGATCTGGTTAACAACTGACGTGTGTTGTTTGTCGGGAGTGAGATTCAGCACCAAATCAGCTTTTGGTATCAGCTCTTCATAAGTGCCAACCTTAAAGCCATTGTCACTGGCGTTCTTCCATGATTGCCTCTTTTCGGCTATCGCTTCTTTGCGCAGCGCGTAACTAATATCCAGGCCGCTGTCGCGCATGTTCAAGCCTTGATTCAGGCCTTGAGCGCCGCATCCTACAATTACAATTCTCATTCCGAGCAGTTTGTTAGCACCGTCTGAAAACTCGTTGCGATCCATAAAACGACATTTTCCAAGCTGTTCCAGCTGGAGTCTTAGTGGTAGTGTGTTGAAATAGTTCATTATTTTCACCTTGCTGGGTTGGTTGTGATAGCTAATGATAGTCATTTTGTGTAGTTGCGTAAAATGATATATCTGCAATCCATTGTTCTGAATTATGAAATGATGCTGCGTCCTGAAGTTTTGGTTTAACTTGGTTTAGTCGAGGTGAGAAATAGAAATTATGGACTTGAGAGATCTGCGTAATTTTCTTCATTTAAGTAAATCCTTGCATTTCGCCAGAAGCAGCCGGGAGCTGCATATCAGTCCCTCTGGCCTGACTCGCTCTATACAGCGTCTGGAGCAGGAGCTTGACGTGGAGTTGTTTGAGCGCGATAACCGGACAGTGACGCTGACGAAGACAGGATTTTTACTACGGGAATATGCAATCAAAACCCTCGAGAGTTTGTCCAGGCTGCGATCATCCATTCAGGAGCAGTCAACGGAATTGCGCGGCCAGTTGAGTCTCTTTTGCTCGGTGACAGCCAGTTATAGTTTTTTGCATGATTTGCTGGATAGGTTCCGAAAAAGCTACCCACTCATTGAGCTTCAGTTACATACCGGTGACTCAGCTGAAGCCTTACTGCGTGTTTCCAATGAAATGGACGACGTAGTGATTGCGGCATTGCCACCGAGGTTGTCGGATAAGCTAGTGTTTCTCCCCCTGGCACGGTCGGCTCTTGTGTGTATTGGTCCTGCTGCAGATTGTCCCGTGCAGCAGTTGATCAGAGATATCGCTTCCGAGAGTGACATTGACTGGAAAACATTGCCAGTGCTGATGCCTGAAACAGGTCTGACACGAACAAGGGTTGTAGAGTGGTTCTCAAGCAGAGGTATATCACCCCTGATTTACGCACAGGTCAGAGGCCATGAAGCGATGGTCAGTATGGCCAGTCTCGGGTGCGGGATAGCGATCGTTCCGAAGCTGGTATTGGACAACAGTCCAATGCGAGACAAGCTTCGCATTCTTCCTGTTATGACTGAGCTTGAACCGTTTGTAATCGGACTTTGTTCAATTAAGCGAAAGATGTCAGATCCCTTAATCGCGTCCTTTTGGTCAGAGGCGGAAGCAAGTGGCCTGCTGATCCAATAGACATGCTATACGTGCCCTCCGTCGGGTGTATAATCAGGTCAATTCGGGGCGAGGGGCTACATTTTGATGGAAAAGAATCATGAATCTCAGCAGATTTCTGATAAAGATAGCGAAACGGGTCTCTTGCCGATTGATGAGCACGAAGAATTTGTATCTCTTGATGGCAAAAAAGTAAGTCGTAAAGGAATTTATCTGTTGCCAAATCTGCTGACTCTGGGCGCCTTGTTCGCTGGTTTTTATGCGATTATCGCAGGCATGAGTGGTAATTTTAATGCAGCTGGGTGGGCTATCTTGATCGCTTCAGTGATGGATGGTCTGGATGGACGAGTTGCCCGGTTAACCAACACTCAAAGTGCTTTTGGGGCCCAGTTCGACAGTCTTGCTGATATGGTTTCCTTTGGGGTTGCGCCAGCGCTGATCGTGTTCAGCTTTGCATTGTCATCGCTGGGAAATGCAGGCTGGGCAGCCAGTTTTATATATATGTCTTGCGCAGCACTTAGACTTGCTCGGTTCAACGTTCAACTGGGCACAGTAGACAAGCGCTTTTTTGTTGGATTGCAAAGCCCTGTAGCGGCAGGATTAGTAACCTTCAGTGTATGGGTTGCTGCCAAATATGACGTTGAGCCTGGAATGGCGGTGGCGGTTTTGACTGCGTTGTTAACAGCTTTGGCAGGACTCTTGATGGTGTCCAATTACCGATATTACAGTTTCAAGGAAATTCACTTCAAGGGCACAGTGCCATATGTAGTATTTCTCATGGCTGTTGTCCTGTTGGTTGTGATAGCCCAAAAACCTCATGAAGTTTTGTTGGTTATGTGTCTTTTTTATGTTGCATCAGGTCCACTTATGGCGCTTTATCGGAAGTTAAATTCGCGAAGACGCAAAACTGATCAACCGGGCTCGGCGTAACAAATGGGATTGAAGCTCGTTCAAAATATTAGGCTGGCTCGTAGTAACGGAAACCCTCCTTAATCGGTAACGAAATTTGGAAGTCAAATTATGCTGATAAAAAGTGCTACAGACATTAATACTTCAGAAATTACCCCAGAGTCTGTTTACCGTAATCGCAGACAGTTCATGTCAGACGCCCTCAAAACAGCCGGCATGTTTGCCGGGGCTTCGAGTATTGTTCCAGGCGTCCTTAGCGCAGCTGATGGTGATGCCCTGCGGGCAAGAGCTCCGTCTGACTTGGACAGAAGTCCGCCTGCTGATTGGTGGGTGGACAAGTTTTCAGCGATCAGTCCGGCTCAAAGAGGGGGCTCATACTGGACTGACGAAGACCTTACTCCTTATCAGGATGTTGTTAGCTTCAACAATTTTTATGAGTTCGGAACCGATAAAGAAGATCCTTCGAGACGAGCCCAGTCATTCAAGGTTGATCCTTGGTCGGTTGAAATCGCTGGGGAGGTTGATAAGCCAGGTGTCTATCATTTGGAGGATCTTTTAAAGCCACATATGCTGGAAGAACGCATCTACCGATTAAGGTGTGTTGAGCGCTGGTCTATGGTGATACCTTGGATTGGTTTTTCTCTCGGTGAATTAATCAAAAGTGTTTCGCCGACCTCAAAAGCAAAATATGTAGCCTTTGAGACGCTGGTTGATCCTGAGCAGATGCCCGGGCAGGCAAGCAGGTTTAGCATTATAAATTGGCCCTATGTTGAGGGGCTGAGAATGGACGAGGCTATGCACCCTCTCAGTTTTCTCGCAGTTGGTGTTTATGGTAACTACATGCCCCCGCAGAATGGAGCTCCAATTAGGCTTGTTGTTCCCTGGAAATATGGTTTTAAGAGCATTAAGTCGATTGTCAAAATCTCTTTTACCGAGCAGGAACCGCCCACGAGTTGGAATCTGTTGCAATCAAGTGAATATGGCTTTTATGCGAATGTAAACCCCCAGGTTCATCATCCCAGATGGAGGCAGGATATGGAGACAAGATTGCCCCGCACCTTATTCAGTCCGGCTCGTCAGCCAACGCTGATGTTTAATGGCTATGCAGATCAGGTAGCTCATCTTTATCAGGGCATGGATCTTGCCCGGTATTACTAATGGCGGAACCAGGTTTTGTTTTCGAAAAAGATCAGTGATCAACTCCAGTTGTTGAGTTGGCACTGGATTAAGTTGGTTTTGTGCGTTGCGGCAATCTTGCCATTCTTCATCATGGTCTTGGGTGTGATTAACAATTCGCTCGGTGCTGATCCAGCCCGCGCTCTCGCGTTGGAAACGGGACGATGGTCTATCCGGTTCTTACTTGTTAGTCTTTCCATAACGCCTTTCAGAGAGCTTTTCAGACTGTCAAAACTCGCGCCCCTAAGAAGAACCTTCGGTCTGTTTTCACTTTTCTATGCCTCGTTACACTTCTTAGTTTATGTATTGTTTTTACTCGAATTGCGTTGGTCAGAGATCGGTAGCGATATTCTTGAAAGGCCATACATTACGGTCGGGTTTGCTGCTTTTTCGATCTTGGCATTGCTTGGGGCGACATCGCCTAAGTCAGTTGTTCGTGCGCTTGGCAGGAAATGGAGAGTGATTCATAGATTAGTCTATCTTGCTATCATACTTGTTATTGTGCATGTCACTTGGATTCTCAGAACAGATGTTTTTGACGCGGCTCTCTACGCATCAATTACTATGTTACTACTTGGCTACCGTCTGAATAAATCGATTCGAAAAAATCCCTCGGTATAGCTTGCAGTTAGTATCTGATACTAGGTCGTCGCAAGGCTGACAAAGATCTTTCGATAGCGCAGATCATGACAATATGTTTTGTTTTCGAAAAGTAGTTGCCAGATGATTTTACTGTGGCATAATGCGCGCCCCTGACAAGAGAAGCTCGAGTTAGTGGCTGGTTGATATGATTTTTTCAGACATATTGTGAAAGGTTTTATAAATAAAGCTGATCGAAGAAGTTGAAAAAGATCTTGCCAGATTA